>JAAUPU010000549.1 GCA_012032975.1 Caldilineaceae bacterium
GGTTGGCTATGCCATGCCTCGCAGACAGATCGTGTGATCCCGCAAATCTATCTCTGCGAGACATATCCACCCATGTGGCTGCGTTTGGCTGCAACGGTTTTGAAACTTGTGGAGGCGGCGCAAAAAACAGCCCAGCCGGTTGTGAACCGGCTGGCGTCACTCGCGGATGCGAAGAGAGGTCAGAGGATAGCCACCTGCGCCCATACCGCGCCAACAACGCGGGTCTGGCGACAGGCAAAATTGCAGTGGTCAGACCCGTGTCGGCGCGCTTTGGGACGTGAGCTATCCGGTGCGCGGCAATATGCCGGCCGGTCCACGTTCCACAACGTCTGTCCGTTGCGGGCGTTATGAAGGCGGCCTGTCCGGCCACCATTTTCTACAGTCTGCATTCCCAAACTTCCCACTCCCCGTGGTCGCGCGTGCAGAGACCAAGGGGAGGAGCTAGGTAAGGGGGCCGGACTGTCTGGATCCGATTGAGTATCGGTCCCTGAGTTGTAGAACGTTGTTGTCGAAATCATCATCACTTAGTGCATGGAGGATGTTCGTTGCGATCGAACAACCTATGATTAGGAACGATGGAAGCATAGCACCAGCAACCTTCTAAGTCAATTGAAGGCGGCTGGCCGTCTAGCGGATCCAGTCTATTTCAGAATTGACCGGACCTCCGGCAATGGTTCAGACCGTTGGACGGATGCCCGCTTCAATTCTCACGGCGGCGCGCCCAGCTATCCAAAAGCATTACAAGCACAAAGCCGATGGCCGCCAACGCCAGCGCATAAACGATCTGCATATTGATGGCGCCGTCCACATATAGGGGCGGAAGCACATTGTTCTGAACAGAGGGCACCAGCTCGCCGTGTCTGTCTGTGACAAACTCGACGGGCACCTTCCACGGCCACAACACGCGCAGGCTTCCGACCATCAGACCGGTGAGCACGGCCAGGGTTGGATCGTGATAGCGCTTGAAGAGCCAGCCGAGAACCTGAGCCAACGTGACAAGACCGATGACAGCGCCAAAGCCGATCAATGCGATGCTCACGAGGTCGCGTTGATTGACTGCGCTGACGACAAATTCATACTTGCCAAGTAGCACCAGGATAAACGAGCCGGAGATGCCGGGCAAGAGTCATCGCGCTGGCGGCCAATGCACCGCTGAAGATCAAAAACCACCAGGTATCCGGTGTCTGCCGCGGCACCATACCGACGATGATAAACGCACCGATTGCGCCGGCCAGCAGAGCAAGCCAGAGGCGCATATTCCAGCCGTGAATGCGCCGCGCGACCGAAATGATGGATGCCAGGACGAGGCCAAAAAAGAAGCTCCAGATCAACTCTGGCTGATTGTCCAACATCCATTCAATACCGGGCGCCAGGGTCACAATGGCAAGCCCGATGCCAATAAAGAGGGCCAGCAGAAAAGTCCAATTGACCAAGCGCAGCGCCTCAGGGATTCGGAAGCGCAGCAATGCATGCCAGAACACGGGTTGGCCAACCATGCGGATGCTCTGGATCAGCTCTTCGTAGATGCCAACCAAGAGGGCGATAGTGCCGCCAGAAACACCCGGCACAACATCCACGCTGCCCATCAAAAAGCCACGAAGCGTCACCCCTCCATGCTGTGCGAGCGTCCGCTTCTTGAAACTGCTGTTGCCTGGCTCGGTGACTTCGGGGCCCCATTGGGTGTCGTATCCATCCGATAAAATCCTTCATTCACAGAGCGGGCTGTCAGCAAGGAGCCGACAGCCCGCGTGGTTGTTCTATGGTGATCAGTTGCTCAACATACCCCATTCGTTCTGAAGAGGCAAAAGGGGCGGCAGCCTTCTCACGGTTGTCGTAGCCGCGGCCAGAGGCTCGCCCAATCGACCCGCGATCTCAGGCGGAAGCGAGCACGGGTCCATCCAGGCAGAGCAGGCTGCCATCCTGTTCACAGGCGCCGCAGATGCCAATCGCACAGCGCATATACGCTTCCCAACTGAGTTGGGAAGGGAGGCCCAACTCCTCGCCCAACTCGGCCAGCGCTGCCAACATTCCGTGCGGCCCACACGCATAGATGCCATCGATCTGGCCCTGGTTGAGCAAGGGGCGCAGCGCATCGGTCCACCCGGCCGAGTTTGCCCAAAGAACCATCTTCTGTAGTGACAATCAGGCTGTAGAGGGTTTCGTCGAGCGCAGTCGTCTGGGGCCATGGGTTGTGCAGTGAATGGAAGTGGTCTGCGTAGAGTAGATCGGCGCCGGTCTGTGCGCCGATGATCGTGGTGACCTGGGCGCACTGGCCTCTCTGGGACTTGGCAAGCCAATAGAGGGGCGCCACGCCATATCCGCCGCCGACCAGCGCAATGCTCTTCTGGTTGGTCGGCGGCTCGAAGCCGTGGCCAAAGGGACCGCGCACCCAGATCTTCTCTCCTGGTTGGCGCTCGTGAACCAGCCGGCTGAACGGTCCGACCGCAGTCACCATCACAGTGACTGGGTCAGAGGCCACCAGCGAATATGGTTTCTCATCAAAGCGGGGCAACCAGAGCATGACAAACTGACCAGGATAGGCGCGCAAGGTCAAATCAAGGACAAACGTCTTGGTACGATAGTTGTCCTGGCGGATTTCCGCGATCGTCGCGGGGACGGGCAGGGCTAGGTTGATGGGTCGATTCATGACGTTGTAGCGAAATTTCTATACTTGCAGGCTTGACTGTCGATGACGAGAAAGATGTCTCATGCCACTGCGGGAAAATAACTATCTACGAAGTTACACAAGGCTGCACGAAGAACCAGGTCAAATCTTGGTGTTCCTTCGTGAGCTTCGTGGATGCTTTTAATTTTGGATTGGCCTCATGTCGATGGGGTCAAAGGGGAGGCGACAAAGATGATCGTCTGTGGGATGTGACGCAGCGGGCTGTGAGCTCCATCCTCTGGCCAGTGTCGGTCGAGCAACTCCCGCGGGGTCGGCGGTTCCAAAATTTGTCGCAAGCGCAACCCGGCCCACCCGAACAGGTCAACCCACTCCTGGATTGTACGATGGTAGGAGCGAAGATAGTCTCCCGTGTCGGCGAATGACCACTGCTGGCTGCCAGAGTCAAAATAGCTGCGCACGGGAAAGGGGCTAATTTCGTCTTCGTCGGGTTCCAGAAAGCAGGTGCGAAGCGGATGGTCGAAGCTGACGATCAGCCGGCCCGATGGATCGAGTGCTCTGCACAGGGCGCGCAAGCACCGATCTGGCTCCTCGACATATTGCATGACATAGATGCTCAGGATCAAGTCCCACGCAACGGCCGGAAGTTGCTCCAGATCAGAGGCAGTGCCCTCGATAAAGGTTGCCTCTACGTTCAACTCTTCGGACAGGCTGCGGGCGAAGGCCAACTGGCTTGCGCTGTAGTCGACACCCGTTACGCTGGCGCCCTGTTGAGCCAGCGCGATCACTGCCTGACCACCGCCGCAGCCAAAATCGAGCACGCGCTTGCCAGTCACCGAACCGAGCAGCCCAAGCACCTCTTCCGACGGAGCAAAAGGGCCGTAGCGAACACTATCCACATCGATCTGCTGGCGCTCTTGATAGACGGCGCTGATCCGGTTCCAGACGTCGTGCATGACAGGCTATTCCGCTTTGAGGCGAATGACAAGCTCGCCTGAAGCAGCGCTTCCGCCGGAGCCTTCGCTGACCGCAATCATGCTATATTCGAACGACTCGTCCGACGGCGTGGTTTCGGGTGGCACGTTGACCTTGAGCGTGACAAACGCTGTGTTGGCCTCGCCGACA
>JAAUPU010000550.1 GCA_012032975.1 Caldilineaceae bacterium
CGATGCTCTTGACGATGGCAATCCCAGTCCGCTTCCGGGCGGAGCAGAGGGCTGAGAGCCGATGCTCCGCCCGCGGGTGAAAACGCTCGAAGATGAGGGATAGCTCGTCGGCAGGAATTCCAGCTCCATCATCCTTCACCCAGATTACGGCCCAGCCTTCTCTCTGCAAAACCCCCGCCTCGACCGCGCCCCCTTCCGGCGTAAATTTCAGCGCATTGTCCAGCAAATTGGCGATTGCCATTTCGATATGCGCGTGGCTGCACGCAACCTCAATCAGCGCGTCTGGCTGGTGAATGGTCAACGTCAGCCCTCGTTCAGCGGCGAGCCGGGCGAAGGGGCGAGCGGTCGTTTCCAGCAGTTCGCCCAGGTCATGGCGCGCCATTTCCAGTTCGGTCAGCCCCGCGTCCAGCCGCGACAGGTTGAGCAGGCTGTTGGTGATCGTCTCCAGCCGCGCCAACTGGAGCGTTTCTTCAGCCAAAAATTCAGCCTGCGCCTGGGGATCGTGGGCAGCCGGCCCACGCAGCAGTTCGTTGAAGGTCCTCAGCGCGGTGATGGGTGTGCGTAACTCGTGGGAGGCGTCGGCCACGAAGCGGCGCAGCCGGTCGCGTTCCGCAGCCAGCGCGGCAAAGCTCGCCTCCAGCCGTGCGGCCATCTGGTTGAATTGCTCTGCCAGTTGGCCGATTTCATCCTCGCTTTGAACTTCGGCGCGCACGGAGAGGTCGCCGCCGCTCATCTGTCCAGCGGCGATGGTCAGGTTGTTCAGCGGCGCAGTCAACCCGTGCCCGATGAAAAGCGCCACGACTACCGCCAGCAACAGCGCGCCGGCCGCTGCGATCAAGAAGGCGCGTTGGATGGCCTGCAAAGATTCCGCGCCCAAGTCGGGTCCATTGCTCAACTCCACATAGCCGATAGCCACATCGCCTATCCGGATCGGCTCCAGTATACGTTGGATCGATCTTGCTTTTTCCCTGGTCAGCGCTTGGTCGGGGCCAGCACTGTCGTCGCCAGCAGGCCGGGAAGATGCGTCTGGCTGGTCGGGTTCGGCGGCGATCTGACTTTCGAAATGGAATTGTTGCGCACCCCACACGTCGGAGCCACGGCGCACGACGACGATGTGGCCGGGCAAGAATAGTCTGGGTTCGACCGCCGTCGATGACCCATCCGGGCGCAAGCCAAAGGGAATGTCAAACTCCTGTGGCACAATCTGAAACAGAAGCTGAGGCGTGCGACCGACGGCATCTGGATCGGCCGCATAGCCCTGCACGACCCACGCCAACTGTTCCAGTTCTGTGGGAGAGCCAGAGTCGATAAGAACATGCTGCCGAGAATCCAGGATACGCACCTGCACATCGCTCAGGAATGCCGCGGTGCTGACCAGATCCCGCAGCTCTTCGGTGGCGCCTGCACGTTGGAGCAGTGGCCGCGACTGGTGGGCAATCGCCCTTGCGTTGACGGCCAGATAGTCGAGTTCCTGCTGCTGTACATAGTCCTGGATCAGGAACTGGGCCAGCACACCGACCAACATCACAGTGAGCAAAGTCAGCAGGGTGTAGCTGGTCACCAACCGCCATCGAATGGATCGAAACATCATGGTGCCTTGCTGCGAATTGAGCGCCGATGCAAGAACGACAGAACCCCACAGGCCGCAACGCGCCTCTGGGGTTCCGATTCGACGAACAAGTGAAAACTTCATCCGCAGATTGCGCTGGTTTCACGGATTCGTTCAGCGCAATCTGCGGGTGGCTAGAAAGCTGGAACCAACTAGAGTGAGTCGTCCGGCTGTTGGCCAGGTTCCATCTCGAAGAAGCCTGGCGGGAAGTTGAAGTGGGGCATGTCGAACTCGAACTCCCCATCTTGACCCGGCTGGCCGTCAAAGAAGAAGCGGAGCATGTCGTCATCGGGCATGGTGAAGTCGAGGCCGTCGCCATGCCCATGATCGCCGTGATCATCACACCGAGTTGGGCGTTGCCATTCTCGTCTTCGCCCAGGGTAACGGTCACGTCCAGTTCATCTTCGTTGCGCAAAATGGTCAAAACCACTTCGTCGCCAGGTTCCTGCGCACGCACCAGGTCGACCAGCGCCTGGGGTGACTCGATTTCCTGTCCGTCAAAGGCCAGGATGATGTCCTCTTCTTGCAGACCGGCCTCGGCCGCGGGGCTTCCCTCCATGACCTGCGCAACGATCACGCGCATGGATGGGGCAACCTCATCGGTCTCGTCGGCTTCATCAGCCTCGTCAGCTTCGTCGGCATCGTCAGCTTCGTCGGCATCATCAGCTTCGCCGGCTTCATCAGCGTCGTCGGACTCAGATGCGGGCGTAGCGGCATCTTCAACTGGGACGAGATCGAAGCGGATGCCCAGGAAAGGCAGCGACGCATCGTTGGGTTTTCGCCCAGGATGGCTTCGAGTTTGAGCGTCTTCTCGCGATAGATATCGTCTTGCGTTTCAGTGCGGACCACCTCCAGCGCCACCGCGTCACCGGGCGCATACTGGGAGATCAGTTCCGCCAGATTGGCGTCCGGCCCGATGGCTTCTCCGTCGAGCGCGACAATCCGGTCGCCGGCTTCGAGACCGGCCAGCTCCGCCGGGCTTTCCGCCAACACCTCGACGACCACGACGTCGAACGCGGTGGGCGCTTCTTCTTCCATCTCTGGCTCATCGGACGGGGTGGCCGGCGCCGCTGGTGCTGCCTCCACCTCTTCATCGAAGACGGGCGCAAAGCGGATACCCAAGAAGGGCCGCGTCGCATCATCTGGATTTTCGCCCAGGGTAGCGGTCAGCTTGAGCATCTTCTCGCGATAGGTGTCGCCTTCGGTCTCGGATCGCATGACGTCAAGGGTGACATCGTCGCCCGGTGCGGACTGGGCGATCAGGTCGACCAGGTTGGCATCGGCGTCCAGTTTGACGCCATCGACGGCGACGATGAGATCGCCGACTTCCAGGCCGGCCGCCTCAGCCGGGCTGTCCGCCACGACCTCGACAACCTCGACCTCGCCGCGCATCGGCATGATCTGCATTGCTTCTGGCATTGGCTCTTGGTCGCCATCGCCATCCGCATCGTCCTCTGCTTCTGCGCCGCTTTCAGCGCTGCTTTCTGCGCCGCTTTCGGCCTCCTCTTGTTCAGCTTCAGCCTCCGGTTCTGCCGGACGAGCAGGTACGACACGCCGCGGCATTCGGTCCATGCGCCCTCGGTTCGGCGCCATGCGCGCGCGCCGTCAGGATAGAAAGGCGCCACACCCATGAACGCCACACCGTTGCGGTCGCCCAACTGGACAGTCATCTCGACCAGGTCGTCGCCATGCAGCACGGTGATCACAACTTCGTCACCCGGCTCCGCGGCCCGAATCAGGTCGACCAACTCCTCGGGGCTGTCCACAACTTCATCACCGACGGCGAGCACGATGTCGCCGCGCACCAATCCTGCATTTCCTGCCGCCCCTTCGGCATCGACCGCAACGATCAACACACCTGCGTTGGGGTCGGCCTCCAGGTCGGCGGGGGCAGCCAAAACCGCCGCGCCAAGGCTGGTCACCAACAAGGCAGCCGCGACGGCGATCATGATTGTCCTGCGAACTGTTCGGTCCACTGTTTCTTTCATAAACGTTCCTTTCTGGGTTGGGGTATTGACGACAGGCGGACGCATTCGCCCTTCTACTCGCCAGCATACCATATCCAGGTTGCGCACACTTTTGCGACTTGGTTAAGAAAACCGTAACACGGCCCTATGCGCACATAGGCC
>JAAUPU010000551.1 GCA_012032975.1 Caldilineaceae bacterium
AAGAGGGCGTGCTGCAGGCCGACAGCCAGCCGGCGCTTTACGTCTATCACCAGCAATTCGACTACGCCGGCCGGACATACACACGTCGGGGCTTCATGGCCCGCGTGCGGCTCGAGAAATTCGGCGAAGGAACGATCTATCCGCACGAAGAGACGCACGCCTCGGCCAAGGCCGACCGGCTCGCGGAGCTTCTGGAGGATCTGTCCCCCAAGGAGCCCGTCGTCGTGTTCTGCCGGTTCCGGTCCACCATCGAGGCGGTCCGGCAGGTCGCCATCGACGCGGGGCGCCCCGTGGACGAGATCAGCGGCGACTGGGCTGGCTTGTCGGGTGCGGACGCGCTCTGTCAGGCACGCGCCTCCGCCGCGGGTCTCCCGGGTACGTACCGCGCGTGGCTCGCGGACTCGACGGGTTCGCCCTCGACGCGCTTCAACCGCTCGACCGTTCCGTATGTGCTCACCAACAACACGGTGGTGGCCAACAGTTGGGCCGACCTCACGGATGGTTCGCTCGCGAGCCCGATCAATCGCACGGAGCTCAACGGAGCGGTTCCAGTTGGC
Source organism: Caldilineaceae bacterium (assembly GCA_012032975.1). The sequence goes on from JAAUPU010000551.1 coordinate 558, forward strand.
AACACGAGCTGCGCTGGCGGAGGTTTCCGTACAGCCTGGAGCAGCGTCAACAACAACGGCGCATGGAACGGCGCCACCGCGTGCGGTAGCTGGACGAGCACCTCGGCAGCGGCTACTGGGGCCAGTCCGACACCACCACATCATGGACGAGCTGGTGCTCGGGCGGTGTGTGTTCGTGGGTGTCACCGATCTACTGCTTCCAGCAGGAGGACAACTGCTCCTCGGGCGGCCTCGGCACAGTTTGCACAGTGAGTGCGGGCGCGTGTTCACGCACGGGCACTTACGTGTGCAGCTCCTCTGGGACGGGCACGACGTGTTCGGCCACCGCGGGCACGCCGGCTTTGGCGGCGAGCGCGATGATGGCATCGACCAGCTTCTGCGGCAGCACGCCGTAGTTGAAGTCGCTGAACACCAGCAGGTCGGTGGCCGGCAGGGCTGCCTCCACCGCTGCCAGGCTTGCCCGCATGAAGCTGCGCTCCAGGTCGTTGAGATCGGCTTCGTGGCCTTTGGCCCATTCCTGCGCCTGTTGCAATCGCACGCCGCGCAGCAGCGCGCCCTTGTCCTTGTTGAGCGTCTGCCACTCGATGGCGGCCTCGGTCAAGCGTCGGTGAACGCGCAGCGCGTCGCGGTCTTCGGTCAGCCAGGTGCGCAGCGTGGGCCACTCGCGAATCAGCGCTTCGTGGGCGACCTCCACCTCGCCGCTGTAGACCGTAACCAGCCGAGCGTCGATCAGTGTGGTCAGCACCGCCTCGACTGTCGCGGCCTGTTCCGGGTCGTTCTGAGGCACCAACTCGCTTCGGGCTACGCGGCGGCGTGTGTCCTGCGCGCCCTCGCCCAGTTCGGTCAGGCGCAGGAAGATGTTGCGCACGATGGGTTGCTGTTCTTCGGTCATGCGCTGGGCCAGCACGTTGTCCGCGGTCTGGGCGATCGCGCCCTGGACCCGGCCAGAGGCCTGGTAGCTGGCAAAGGTCAACATGCGTCCGCGCCGGCGCTTCCACGTCTCCAGCAGCGCATGGGAGAGCAGCGGCAGCGCGCCCGGTTCATCCTCCACATCGTCCAGAAGCAGCTCGACCAGCCCTGGCTCAAACTCCCAGTTGCCCCGCGCCATTGGCAGTTCGATGGCGCGGCGTAGCTCGTCGCGCGTCATCGCACCGATGAACTTTTGGTTGCCTTCCAGCGCGATACGCAGGTTGTCAAACTGGGCGCAGTTGGCGTAGAAATCGGCGCGCAGCGTGATCACAACAGTGGTCTTGCCATCGGCGCTGGCTGCATTGAGTAGGTTGTCGACAAAGGCCGCGCGCTCGTCGCGGTCGCGGGTCGTGGGTGAAGATCTCCTCGAACTGATCCACGAACAAAAGGAGTCGCGGCGCGCCGTTGCCTTGACTCGACGATTGGGCCAACAGACGGTTCGCGAAGAGGTCCAGGCTCTGGGTGTTGCGGGCCATGTCCTCCATCAGCGTGGTCGTGGCGGTGACCGATTCGCTCTCCTGGGTCAGGCTGGCGGCCAACGATTTGAGCGGGTGCGCGCCGGGCGTGAAGATATGGTAGCGCCAGTGGCTGCTGTTTTCTGGGGGCAGAACGCCGTCGGCCAGCGGTTGACCACGGCGCAGCGCGGGGATCAGACCGGCGCGCGCCAGCGATGATTTGCCGCTGCCCGATGCACCGATGATCGCCAGAAATCGGGGCGTGCGCAGGCGAGCGGCCAGTTCAGCCGTGAGCGCCTCGCGGCCAAAAAAGAGGTCGGCGTCGTCGGTGTCGAAAAATTCCAGCCCTTTGAAGGGCGGCTCGCCCGGTTCGGGACACTCTTCGCCGGCGCCTTCGATGTCGAAGAGTTGGCCGTCGGGCGCCCGGGTGAAGAGCACCGGCGTGGCCCATTCGCTGGCGTTTCCTTTGGCAAAGATGGCCTTGCGCGCCTCGACCACCGCGGCATCCACACCATAGCCATCGGCCAGCGAGCGGTAGAATTCCTGCGAGAGCGAGATGGCCGCGCCGTCGCTGACCGGGAACTGCATCGCGATGACCGCGGGCACGCCCTGTTGGACCAGATGCTGGGCCACGCCGTTGAAGGGATCGCGCTGTCCGCCGCGCGCGCCTTCGCAGGCATTGAGGAAAGCCAGCCGCAGCGGTCGATGGTCGTGGAGCAATGTGCCCAGCACATCCGCCGCCACCTCGTGAACGTGGCCATTCTCATCTTCCAGATAGAGCGCGCCCTGTTCGTCCGTTTCCGAAAATGCGCCGTGGCCGATGAAGTGCAGGATGTGGGTTTCCTGCTGGCGCAGATGGCTTTGCAGGTCGGACAAGGTGGCCCGCTCCAACCGGGTCAATTGGACCATGCCGCCCTGCTGGAGCGTGGCCAGCGATTGTTGCAGCAATGCCCACTCGCGTTCGACATCCAGCTTGGGCACGCCCGATGGGTCCGAGATCAGCGCGAGGATGCGCAGCGGGCGGGTCACCATCAGCGGCTGTTCGGATTGGGGCATCTCCAGATAGCGCACAACCGGGGTCGCGTCCGAGAGCGCGAGGTGGCGGCGTGCGGTTGGATCATAGAGATATTCCCAGGGCAGATCGGCCAGTTCGGGGGCGTCATTCATGCGCAGACGGATGCGCAGCCCGGAGTCCCGTTGGTCAGCGAGGGTGATGCTGCTGGCCAGACAGGTGGCTACATCGCCGCGGAACGACCTGCCGCGAAGAGCCGCTCGCCAAAGTCGCGCGGCGACAATGCTGGCGCCGGCTGCGCTGCCGCCGCCAGCGGCGTAGCCGCCGGGCGCAGATTGCGGATGCGTTCGGCCAGGGGTGCAAAGTGCTGTAACTCGTCGACCGAGAAGGGCAGCGAAAAATCCGCGCCTGCCTCACCGGCCGGCGAACGTTGGACGCGGGCGCGATAGGCGTCGCCGTGACGTTCGAGACGTAGGTCAAAATCCAGGAGGGTAGGCATCAATTTATCTGCGGATGGACATCAGATCGAGCCGCAACTGGCCGCCAGCCATACCATGCAAGAGGACACTCGCGTCGTATCCATCTGCCACAATCGGGACGACGGGCGCGGGTCGAAGATAGGAGCCATCGAAATCGTATGAGGGTACACTCATCATGACGACGTTTCAATGCGTGGATGATGTATTCGTACGATTTTTCAGGCGTCAAATTGCTCATCATCTGTATGCTCATCTCACCTCTC
>JAAUPU010000022.1 GCA_012032975.1 Caldilineaceae bacterium
TGTACTGGGTAACGATCTTGCCATCGGCGCGAAAACACGGCACCTGTTCCCATAGGTCGCGATTGCCAATGACAATACCGGCAGCGTGGGTACCCGCGTGGCGATTGAGCCCCTCTAACGCCTGCCCGACATGCATGATGTTGCGCACTCGGCCCGCGGACTGATCCACCGTGATCTCGGCGATGCGACGGTTCTCATCGTCATCCAGCAGCACGCTCTCACCCGTACCTCCTGCCACCCAAAAGCCATGCACCCCGGCCTGGATGTTCCATTCCATCACCTTGCGAAAGGCCTCTTCATTGAGCGCGCCGTCGGATGTCATCGGTGTGATGATGGCGGGAAACAGGCCTCGGAATTCAGTCATGGTTCTCCCCTTGCTGTGAGTTTTCGGTCGATTTTCAAAAGGACGTCCACAGATGACGCAGATTTCACAGATTGTTCTGCGCCCTCTGTGAAATCTGTGGATCAGAATCTAATACTTGGGTACGTTCTCCTCCACCTTGGTCAGCACCTCGACCAGCGCCGCCTGGCCGGCTTGATTGGCGGCAATCGCGCGGCGGATGGCCGGCGCAAGCTGATCTGGCGTCTCGACCCGCTCGCCGTGCGCGCCCAAGCCCAGCGCGACCTGGGAGTAGTTGCCGCCCAGTTCGTTGCTGCCAAAGCGGTCGGTGGCATAGGGCATGTGCGAGTCGTAGTGGGTCATGACGCCATTGTTGAGCACGACGGTCATAATGGGCAGCTCGGAGCGGACCGCGGTTTCGAGGTCGAGGCCGGCCATGCCAAACGCGGCGTCGCCCATGATGTTGATGACCTGCTTTTCCGGCGCGGCCAGCTTGGCGCCCAGCGACAGACCCAAGCCATAGCCAAGCTGGGTAGATTTGCCCAGCCGAGATAGCCGCGCGGGGTGACCGGTCTCCAGAAGGGGACCAGTTGGTCGCGCGGATAGCCGGAGTCGTGGGTGATGATGGTGTTGGCCACATCGACCGCATTCGCCAACTCGCGGAAGACGCGATAAGGGCTGATAGGCGTCTCGTCTGAAACAAAGTGCGGCTCCCACTCGGCCATAAACTCGGTGTACACCTTGGCCACTTTGGCCGCCATCGCGGTGCGGACACCCGGTCGCCCCTCTGTGCCAACCTGCCGTTTGACCTCTTCGATCATCTGGCGCAGCACCAGTTTGGCATCGCCCACCGCGCCATAGGCAACCTCGTAATCCTTGGCGATGTCCTCGGCACAATTGGTCACCTGGCCCAGCAGCAGGCCATCGGGCATGGGCGTGTTGAAGACCGTGTGCGTGAAGCTGGTGCCGATGCCCAGCCCAAAGTCGGCCTCATCCAGGAAGCGGCGCACCATCAACGTGCGCGAATGGCCGCCCGCACCCAGCGCCAGCGGATGGTTTTCAGGAAAGGCGCTCTTGCCGGCCAGTGTCGTCATGACCGGGATGCCGGTCAACTCGGCAAACTCGACCAGCTCATCGCTGGCCTCGGCGTAGAGCACGCCCTGCCCCGCGTTGATCACCGGTGCGGACGCGGCCAGCAATGCCTTTACCAGGTCGCGCACGTCTTCGGACGAAGCCGCGGACAAATGGCGCTGGACCGGCGCATAGTTCAGTTCATCTGGAAAGTCGGCGCGCATCACATCGCCGGGCATTTCCAGCAGCACGGGACCGAGGCGGCCATGTTTCATCTGCGTCACCGCACGGCGCATCATCTCTGGGATGCTGGCCGGCGTGTGGATCTGCGCGGCCCATTTGGTGATGTGTTCGTAGTTGCGCACGGCCTGAAAGACCGGATGCACCCCCTGGCGCGCCAACGGTTCGCCACCGGGCAGATGGAGCACCGGCACCGAATCGGCGAAGGCCTGGGCCACGCCGCTGAACGCGTTCTCCGCGCCCGGTCCCTGCTGCATGGTAAAGACGCCAAAGCGACGCCCGTTGGAGACGCGGCTGAAGCCGTCGGCCATGTTGACGCCCGCCCGCTCCTGGCGGCAGATGATGGGGCGGATGCCCGCCCGGGCCGCAATGTCGATCAGCGACTGGGCGGGAAAGGCGACCAGAAATTCGACGCCTTCCGCTTTGAGGATTTGGGCCATTGCTTCGTAGCCGTTCATGGGTCTCTCCTTCTTCTGTTGCGCTGTAGGGATTTGTTTTGCCACGAATTACACGAATTACACGAATTTCGGTAAGGGTCAAGGTTATGATGAAACGTCGGTGTGGTCTCGAACGGGATGATCTCTCGACTGGAGTTGAGGGATTCTTCTTTTGCCACGAATTACACGAATTACACGAATTATCTTGGGGTTAATTCGTGTAATTCGTGGCAAAAAACAGGCTCTTATAAACTCTACTCGTTCAGCGTCACCCATTTACCGCAGCGATCGATTCGCCGACGATCTGCACGATCTGGTCCACTTCGTGGGGCTGGATGACCAGCGGCGGAGCGAAGACCAGCGTATCGCCGACGGCGCGGGTGATCAGCCCGCGTTGCAGGCAGGCCTTCTGCACCGCGCCGCCGATGCCGGCCGGCGCTTTGGTTGCGCGGTCGGCGACAAATTCGATCGCGGCCATCAAGCCCAGACCGCGCACATTGCCGATGACCTCGAACTCTTCCTGCAAACCGTGCAGCCCATCCATCAGCCGAGCGCCCATCGTCCCCGCGCGGTCGCCAGGTCATCCCGTTCGAGAATCTCCAGGTTCTTGAGCGCGACCGCGCAGCAAGTGGGGTGGCCGGAATAGGTGTAGGCGTGCATCCAGCTCTCGCTGGCTGGCGCATTCATGATCACGTCGCGGATCTCGTCGGAAACCTGGATGCCACCCAATGGGAGATAGCCACTGGTAATGCCCTTGGCAAAGGACATGATGTCCGGCTCGACGCCCCAACGCTTGAGCGCAAACCAGTCTCCGGTGCGCCCAAAGCCGGTGATCACCTCGTCGGCGATGAGGAGCACGCCATATTCGTCGCAGATCTCGCGGATGCGCGGGAAGTAGTCATCGGGCGGCACGATGACCCCGCCCGCACCCTGCACCGGCTCGGCGATAAACGCGCCCACCGTCTCCGGCCCTTCGGCCAGGATGATCTCCTCCAGTTGGCGCGCCGCGGCCAGGCCGATGCTTTCGCCTGGCTGGACTTCACCGGCAAAACGGTAGGGGTGGGGCGCGTCGATGTGCAGGAAGTTGGGGACGCGCGGCTCGAACATCTCCCAATATTTGGCGATGCCGGTGGCGCTCATCGCGGCCAGCGTGATGCCGTGATAGCCGAAGATGCGCGAGACAACCTTCACTTTGCCCGGTTTGCCTTTGCGCTTCCAGTAATAGCGCACCGTCTTGAAGGCACTCTCGTTGGACTCCGCGCCGCCGGAGGTGAAGAAGGTGGTGTTGAGGCTGGGGTAGGCGTAGCCCGCCAGTTTGTCGGCCAGTTCGATGGCGGGAATGTTGGCCGTGCCCGCGTAGTTGGAGAAGTAGGCCAGCTTTGACATCTGTTCATGTGCGGCGTCGGCCAACTCGCGGTTGCCGTGGCCGATCAACACATTCCACAGACCGGCGAGGCCATCGATGTATTTCTCGCCATCGACAGTGGTCAGCCAGACGCCCTGGCCGGATTCGATGATCAGCGCATGTTGATGGACGCTGGGGTGGTGCAGGGGGTGTAACAGATGGTTCTGATCGCGTTCGATAAGCGTCGCTTGATTGGACACGGTTGTCTCCGTCGCGGGCTGGTGAATGGGTTGAAGAGGATGGCTCGATTATAGCCGGGATCGGCAAAGGTGACAATGGAGAATCGATGCCGGGGCACGTCGCCGCCCATTCTCATGCCTGTACCGACGACATGCCCCAACTTGAACTGTGCCCTGGTTGTTGGAACCTACTTCTTGACCACCAGTGGTATATAAAGCCTGTGGGAAAACCAGATGAGCTTGTCGCGGCTCTGATCGCCGATCCAGACGCCGCCGCTGACGTGACGGATGGGCCACAACCCGGAATTCAGGTCCAACTGGTAGACTGTCCAGCCGCCGCTGTCGATCTTGGGTGCATAGACCGCGTTCGTGAAGCTGGCGGTGCCGGTAACTGTGCTCGTGGGGAGGGTGACGCCCGGACCCAGGATGGCGCAACTTGGCGTCACCGCAACGGTTGCTGACGTAATCACGCTGCTGACGCCTGTAGCCACCGCGGGGTTCATGGCCCCGAAAGTGCCCGAAGTATAGACCGTATACCAGATGCTCCCAGCGCTGAAATCAATCATGCCAGGTCCTTCACCATCGGGTAATGTATAGGGCAGCGTATAGGTCACGACTTGAAGCGAGTTTGGTTTCAACTGGCCGATAAAAGGATTATCGTAATCGCCCCACCAGATATTCCCGTCCTCACCTGCTGCCAATCCTTCTGGGTACGAGTCGAATGGCAATTGATAGGAGGTAAATGTGTTGGCTGCCGGATCGAGCTCCACCAGACGGTCATTTGCGTCGTCGCCAACCCACAGCACACCTGCATCGTGGATGATGTAGTCACTTTTGCCGCCGCCAGGTAGGGTATAGGAGCAGACCTGCGTCGTAGTCAAGTTGAAGCGATAGATGGTTGGCGCATCGGCATCGGTTACCCAGACCTGGTCGAATGCGTCAATTGCCGTGCCCCACGGGAAGCCAGCCCCAGGCAACGTCCAGGTGGTGACCGTTCCCGCTGACAGATCGATCCTGCCCAGTTGCCCATTGTCATAATGGGACCACCAGACATTGTCGCCGCTGTCCCGCCGGGCATCGTCGACGTTGTGTATATTCTGGTAAATCGTGTAGACATGCGTGGCCATGTTGAACTGGCGAATCTGGCCCGCGCTATATTCGCTGATCCACAGGTTGCCGCGGCCGTCGTCATTGATTTCGTACACATCTCCATCGGTTGTGAGGTCGGTCTCGCGAATAAGCCCGTCCGCGGTGTTCGCGACTGAAGCCGAAGAAAGTGAAGGGGTACGGTGCGGCCTGCTGCTGTCGACCTCACCGGCAAAGGCAATGCTGGTCAGCAGGAGTACGATCAAACCAAGACCTAGTGCGGAGGAAACAAATACACGTAAGGCCATTGCCGGAAAACAACTATCCACTAAGTCGCACAAAGTTTCACGAAGAAACAGCCTATATTTTGGTGTTCCTTGGCGCCTCTGGTGAATACTTTTTATTTTGGATTCGCGTAAGGTTTTCATAGCATTTCCTTTTACTATCGAAAGAGAATCACCGAAATCACGGTGGAACCAGATGAAGTAAGTTGACGGTTTGGTCTGTTCGACGGTGTAAGAAAGTCTATCACGTGCAATCGACCGGATTTGGATCCAGATACCTGCGTTTCAAGGCTGCTGTCCTACATGCAAGCTATGGCGGTTGCTCTCAAGAGGGTATCACACCGGCGGGCTTCCGTCTATGTGGAATGCCGGATCAAAACGCCTCCATTTTCAACCGATCAGGATCGATGCCGCAATCGCTTTGCTGTTGAATATCGATACGAACAGAAAACGTAAGGAATGAACCAGGTGACACTTTCATCGAACGGTCAAGTGGTCATCCCCCGCCCGATTCGCGAACAGTTTGGTCTCAAGCCGGGCCAGAAGATCCTGTTCATGCCGTAGAAAGGGACATTGCGGGTCGCTATTGTCCCGCCGGTCGATGAGGCACAAGGATTGTTTGCGGGCATCGATACCGATCCGCAGCGGGAAAAGGAGGAGCGTGACCTGTGAACGTAGCTGGCTCCTCCGGTTGGCTGGAATATGACGCTGACGGTTCCTGTCAGAAGCGGGAAAAGAGAAGGACGAGAAGATGTTCTCGGGGGAAGAAACACCTTCTCGTCCTTTGCGGCGCCGAAGCGAATGGGCGTCGTGGTTGCCAGCAAATCTGCCGTGGTCAGCGGGCCGTTTGCGAAGCGGCGCAGACCTGGGGTAGACTTTGCGCCAGGCGGGTCATGGCGACCGCCTTGGCAGCAGCGCACACCGGGTGTTGGCAACTGACCTCTTTTTGCAGCCGTCATGAAGACGGTCGGAATTGTGCTATTATTTTTCCAGTTTCGTTCGCTTCTGCGCTGATGCCTTCTATCGGGGAATCTCTGCTGTCAAGTATACCAAGCCGATTGGCTTGCGATCTACACAAGAGCTCTAGCCAACCTATGGCATCGTATACCATCGCTCTTTTATCATTCATCCTACACGGCCACTTCATCGATTTCATCCCGCGGAGCACTCATGGCTACCCTGATCGACATCGACCACAGCAACTTGGCAGAGATCGTTCATCAAGCATTCAAAGAGCTCCACGGGGATGGCGTCGGCAAGAGCTTGCTGTCGAAATCCGTGCTTTTCCGCACCCTCGCGAATCGAGAGGCCTTTCAGAGTGAGCGGGAGGTCGTCACCCAGATGCTGGAAGCTGCCATCGGAACATTGAAAGAGACCCGTCCACAGGATGCGCAGCTGCTTGAATTGCGTTTTATGGACAATTGCTCCGTCCTTGAAGTCGCGCAAGAGCTGCATGTCGGGGAAAGCACCGTCTACGCCCGTCAGCATAGAGCGCTCAAGAATCTGGCAGAGATCATCCGCTCTCGAGAACGGCAGGCACGAGCCGACCGCCGCGATCGACTGATGAGGCGGTTGCCACCCGCGTCGTACGGTCCACTCGTCGGTGTGGAACCGTTGTTGGCGGAGGCGCTGGCCGTGGCGCAAGCGCCAGGTTCCCCGTGGATTGTTGCTCTGCATGGGATCGGCGGCATTGGCAAGACAGCGCTCGCGGCTGCACTCGCGTGTCATGTGGTAGAGAATGGCCACTTCGACGAAGTCGGTTGGGTCAGCGCCCAGCCGGCCAGACTGACCCGGGCCGGCGAAATCCTGTCAACAAGCGAATCCGCGTTGACTGCCAAGGATATGCTTCGTCGTCTGACTCTCCAACTCATGCCAGAGCTTGCCAACGGCGCCAGACTTTCCGACGAGCAGGTGTTCGACCGATTGCAGCAGCGGCTGCGGGAAGTTCCCCACCTGGTCGTTGTCGACAATTTGGAGACGCTTGCCGATCTAAATGCCCTCATGCCCCTCCTACGAAGACTCGTCGCGCCGACCCGATTCTTGCTCACATCCCGCGATAGCCTGGTCGGCGAAAGTAATGTCTATTCGGTCCTTGTTGCAGAACTCGACCGGGCAAACGCGTCGACCTGCTGCGTCAGGAAGCAGAACGGTCCAACCTGCCCAGCCTGGCCGCCGAGGATGACGCATTCCTCCAGCCCGTTTTCGAGACCGTAGGCGGCAATCCGCTGGCGCTGCGGCTGGTGGTCGGTCAGCTCCATCTGTACGACCTTCCGGATGTAGTGCACGCCCTGAAAGCTGCACAAGGGATGGCCATCGAAAACCTGTACACGTTTATCTATCGTCGCGCGTGGGATCACCTGGATGAATCGAGCCGGCGCGCGCTCTTGGCTATGCCTCTGTTGCGTCCCGAGGGCGATACGTTGGACTTTTTGGGTACACTCAGCCAGCTTGACCCAGGCGAGCTGCACTCATCGATCCAGAAGCTGGCGCTGCTCAATCTGGTCGAGGTGCGCGGAGATTTGCACCGTCGCATCTATTCGATCCACAGCTTGACGCGCGCATTTTTGTTGGAGCAGGTGGCCCGATGGTTGTGACCCGCGAACAGGATTACCCTGCGCTCTTTCGGGACTACATCGTCAACGGCTTGAAGTCGCTGGTCGCAGCCGTACGGGATGACTCCATAGGAGGCATAGAGGGTCAGAATGCAGGCGACTTGGCGGCCAGGGCGCTCGCGCTTCTGAATTTTTCTTCGAATATGGTTGAGAGTTGGCCCGAAACGCGCGCGCTCTTGCTGGCCTTTGCGCCCACGTGGAGCAACAGGGCGATTGGGATGCGTGGCTCGCACATCTGCGTTCAGGTACTCTGCGCGCTGAACAGTCTGACGACCGCTTCACCTGTGCCGAATTGTGTCTGTGGACCGGACTTGTCAGCCGTGCCTTGGGCGACTATGACGAAGCGCGTCGATGGTTTGGCAAGAGCGCGGTGCATTATAGGTCACTTGGCCATGAGGTTCAGGTTGCCAATGTCCTTCACCGGCTGGCTTGGACCGAACGACTCGTTGGCAAACTGGAGGAGGCTCAAAGGTTGGCAGAAGAAGCGTTGGGCCATCTGGTCGGGCCAGAGGATGACGTTGCCCTGGAGCGAGCAAGAAGCTATGCGATTCTCGGTGCAGTTGCTGGTGATAGAGGAGAATGGGCGCTGGCCGAAAGTTTCTACCGGCAAGTGTTGCAGATTCCGCAACTCTCCAGCGACACAATGCGCCTTGCCTGGGGACATACAGACCTGGGCATTTCACTCTCGCGGCAGGAAAAGTTTGAGGACGCATTGGTCCACTTTCGCACGGCACAACAGATTCTGGCGACAATCGACGCTCCTGTCCAGATGGCGGTTCTGCAGATGAATTTGGCCGCCACCTATCTGCATATGGATCTGCCAGCGGAGGCGCAGCCCCTCTGCCAACAGGCAGCACCGACCCTCGAACGGGTCCAGGATCTGCGACGCCTGATCATGGTGGAGACCAATGCTGGGATTGCGCGCGGCGAGCTGGGTGAGCTTGATCAAGCAGAGCGGGAGCTAGAGTCGGCCGTCTCGCGGGCCGAGCGGCTGGGCCACCACGGGTTGTATGTCAATGCATTGGAGCAGTTGGGGCTGGTCTATCGGGACGCCGGCCGAGATCTGGAAGCTCGGGCCGTGTTTCAGCGGGCGTTTCGTCGTCTTGAGCGCCTTCCCGAGTCGGCAGCCCGTACTGAGTATGAACGGAACTTGCGGGCGTATTTACATGCCGCAACGGTCAAGCCTGAAGATGGTCAAGAGGCGCGACGCGAGCAGGTCCGCTCACGCCCGTGACTGGCCTGCAAACTTGGACATGACAGCCTCGCCCCTACAATGATTTGCGTGCGATGTTTGAGCGCAGAATCTGTCATTGTATCGACTGCACTATTGTGATACAATTGCCCCGGAGCAGTCACAGCGCACCTAGACTGCTTGCCCTCTTACTGCGGTATATTGGCATGGACCTGGTTGGCTCAAGACCCCCTCCAGCCATGTCACTATGGTCTAATCCACACATTGTTTGACCGTCTTCTGCGCTTGTCAGAGGGCGTCGCTGCCATCGGAGGAAACAATCGAACCATGAACAAGGGAGGCATGTATATGCAGAACAGACGTTTCGTTTGGATTGTGTCATTGATGACCCTGGCGCTGATCGCGCTGGCCGGTTGCGGCCGCGAGCGAGCGGTGGCCAACTCGCAGCCGCTGCCGGCCCAACTGACATCGTCATTGATATGCCGGCGTTATACCTTGACTTTGACACCGACGGTCAGGCCAGCTTGGGTGGAACCACCTTGGCCGATCTGGGTGGACTGTTGGGACAAGACCTTTCCAACATGGGTGTCTCTCCAGATCAGGTTGCGTTTCTCACCGCCAGCAACATTCAGCACATCCACGTTGACAACACACCGGCGGGCATCGTCATCTATGCCAATGGGAATCCGATCCCATCGCTTGCATGGGACGGCGAATCGTTGGTGACGACGGCGCAAACCCTGGAGAGCCTGGGTGTTGGCATCGCACTGTTGGACAAAGTGTTGCCGCTCGTTCAGGATCTGGGCTTGGGCATAGTGCTTCGCTTCCCTGTGGCCGAAGGCACTGAACTGCTGCCGTTGGTCGACACAGACAGCGAAACTGCCGCCATGGCACGCGCTGCCCAAGAAGAGTTCCTGGCGACGGTCGTCACGCCCCCCACATTCCAGCTTGCAGTTGATTACGCTGCGGATGGTTCTTGGACCCTGGGCGACCTGAGCCGGGAAGAGTGGAGCCAGCTCGCGCCGATCCCCTGGGATATGCTGAATCTGTCACCAGAATTGATCCAGAGCGCGTCGGCCGCGGGTGTAAAGGAGATTGCCCTCGTCACCGGACCGGCAGGCATCGGTCTTTCGATCAATGGCAAGGGGCTTCCCTATATCAACTGGGCTGACGGTCGTGTCAACAACATGATCAATCTGGCGGCGCAGTTGGGGCTGATCGAAGGCATTACCGGCGGCGACCCGAACATGATGGCCATCGTCGATACGGTCGAGAGTCTTCTTCCGGCCGTGCAGGCCTCCAACATCAGCCTGAGAGTCGTCTTCGAGTAGAGCGTACCAAACTGAGTTCAACGCAAAAAGAGACGGAAGCGCTGTGAGCGCTTCCGTCTCTTTTTGCGTTGCGCCGATGGAACCCCATGTTGCGCTCAGTTTCAGATAGATCGGGTTTCCAGTGGGTCCGATCAGAACAAAATCCCCCACAAACGTGGACCAAATATTGCACCGGCGACGACCAGGCTGCCGATCACCGCGAATACCAACGCGCCGGCTGCGGCATCCTTGCAATCTTTGCGATTGGGTGATAGTCAGGTGAAATCAGGTCGACCGTGGCTTCGATTGCCGTATTGACTGCCTCCAGCGCCAGGATCAGCGCGGCGGTCAGTCCCAAGAGCGCCCACTCCAGCCGGTCAATGCCAAACCACCAGCGCCGACCACGATGACAGCCAGCGCGCACAACTCGATCCAGGCATTGGGCTGGGTGCGGAGGGTGTGGGCCACACCGCTTAGTGCGCTGCGGAAGCTGAACCAGCGGCTGGACAAGAATCCGGCTCGGCGGGCGGCAAGATGCCCTGATTCAGATCGGGAGGGGAGAGCGGACTCGGAACGCGCAGAATAATCGGACATGCCAGGTCGGGCTAGGAGGTGTAGACGCGGCCAGAGAGCGCCTGGTCGCCAAAGTGCGCCAATACCTCATCCTGGATCGCCCACATTTGCGCCTCCTGCTCTGGATCGGCGTGATCATATCCCAGTAAATGCAGCGTGCCGTGGACGGCCAACAGCCGCAATTCTGAATCAATACTGTTGCCATAATCGGCGGCCTGTTTGGCGGCATAGGGAAATGCAATGATGATGTCGCCCAGATATTGGCCAAGCTCTGCCGCCAGTTCCGGCGGAATCGCCAATTCGATCAGCGCATCGGGCCGCCGTTCCAAATTGGAAAAACTAAGTACATCGGTCGGCGCATTCACTCCTCGATAGGCGTTGTTCAGCCGTTGAATTTCGCGGTTGTCTGTGATGACGACGCTCATATTGGCCAACCCCGTCTGTTGGTGACGCAGGGTGGCATCGATTGCAGCGACGATTGATGCGCCGTCTACCTCGTCGAAAAACTCGGGGTCGATCTGTAGCTCGATCTCGTGTTCCACGCTCTTGTTCCTGTTTCTATCAC
>JAAUPU010000552.1 GCA_012032975.1 Caldilineaceae bacterium
ACAGAAGCGCGCGCGGCTCGATGACGACGGGAAAAGGAAAGCCAGGGATGTTGCTGACCAAAAGCCGACGCCATAGCTGAGAGCGATGCCGATCACCCCCCCAGCGCGGTCAACACCAGCGACTCGATGAGAAACTGGAGCAGGATATCCGAATCATGCGCGCCCAACGCCTTGCGCAGCCCGATCTCCCGCGTGCGTTCGGTGACGGAGACGAGCATGATGTTCATGATGCCGATGCCGCCCACCAACAGGCTGACCGCGCCGATGCTGCCCAGAAAGACGGTCAACGTCTGCGAGATGCTGCTGGCAATGTCCAGCAGGCTGGCCTGGTTGAAGATGGTGAAATCGTTGTCATCGTCGGGGCCAAGACCATGCCGCAGACGCAATGTGCGCTCGATCTGCAACTCGGCTGCGTCCAGGCTGTCGCTGTCGGCGCCCTTGATGCTGATGGCCGTGATGGTGTAGTCGCCGCGGTAGCGCGGCGCGTTGAAGAGCCGTCCCTGGGCCAGCGGCAGGGGCACAAACGCCTGGGTGTCGCTGCTGGTGAAGCGGCTGCCGCCGCTCTCGGCCAACACGCCGACCACCTGAAAGGTTTCGCCCTTGATACGCAAGGGCTGGTTCAGCGCGGCCTCGGGCGAACCAAAGAGATCATCCGCGGCCGTGCTGCCCAGCACGATCAACCGCTGCAGATCGTTCATTTCTTCTTCGGTGAAAAAGCGACCCAGCGCCACTTCGAGATTGCGAATGGCTGCGTAGACCGGCGTGACGCCAACGACTTGGTTCTGGCTCTCGGTGTCGCCGACGCTCAGTTCGACGCTGGCGCCATATTCGGGAGCGACCTCGGCCAGAGCCTGATGAATGGAGCGGTCGGCGAGCGCGGTTGCATCGCCCATGGTCAGCGTGCTGGAGCCGCTGCTGCCTGCCGTGCTGGCCCCCGCGTTGACCGTGAGCAGATTGGTGCCCGTGCTCTCGATGTCCGCGGTGATACTGGCCGCCGCGCCCGAGCCGATCCCCATGGTGGTCAGCACCGCGGCCACGCCGATGATGATGCCCAGCATGGTCAGGATCGAGCGCAATTTGTGTGCGATGATGCTGACTATCGCCACGCGAAAGTATCTAGCGAGCTTCATGAGCCGGCTTCCCCGCGCCTTCATCCTCCATCACGAGGATCGGCTCCGTGAGTGCTTGACCGGACGCGGCGCCATTTGCCGAGTCGTCCCTGCGCTCCTCTGGCCGCGTAAGCCGATCTTCAATTACCAGGCCATCGCGCAGCGTGATGATCCGATCGGCCTGGCGCGCCACATCCATATCGTGGGTGACGACGATCAGCGTCAAACCCTGGCGGTGCAGCTCTTTGAAGAGGGCGAGAATCTCGACGCCGGTCTTGCTATCGAGGGCGCCCGTCGGCTCGTCGGCCAACAATATGGTGGGCGAATTGACCAGGGCGCGTGCGATGGCCACTCGCTGCTGCTGACCGCCCGAAAGCTGGTCTGGACGGTGGTCGGTGCGGTCGCCCAAACCGACCCGTGTCAACGCCTCGCGCGCCATGGCCGCGGCTTTGCGCGAGGAGATGCCTGCGTAGAAAAGCGGCAACTCGACCTGTCGCCGCGCGTCGGTGCGCGCCAGCAGATTGAAGTTCTGGAAGATAAAAGCCGATCTCGCGGTTTGCGCAGATCGGCCATGCGGTTCTTGCTCAGCTTGCTGGTCTCGACGCCGCGAATGCGATAGCTGCCGGTGGTCGGATGGTCGAGCAGACCGATCATATTCATCAACGTGCTTTTGCCAGAGCCACTAGTCCCGATGATCGCCAGGTATTCGCCTGCGCGGATCGACAGAGAGACGCCGGCCAGCGCATGGACTTCTGTCTCGCCCATTCTGTAGACCCGGGTCATATCCTCGATCTCGACGATCGGGGCGTCATCGCTGCTCATTCGCTGGCGCTGGTGCGCTTTTCCCAGTCCTCGTCGCTGATCAGCGTGATGACGCGATAGCTCTCGGCATATTCCATCTCCTTGCCCTTGCCGGACTCCTTGGCCCATTCGCGCAACATCGATTCCGGATCCCATTCCCCCCAGCTGGCTGACATGCTTGCGCAGCGCCGCGAGCTTGAGGTCGATGGTGTCGGTGATGTTGACATAGATTTCGTTTTCGCGGCCCCAAGAGACGTAGACTTTGCGCACCTTGTGGGCGGAAAGTCCCTCTTCCGCCAGTTCCTCGAAGAGATTGGGCTGACCAGCCGCGGGGAAAACAGCGTCGATCGCGGCTTGGGCCACCGCGCGGTGGTCTGGGTGGTTGATATATCGACCATCTACCCAGAGGGTGGTCGGATCGTTGGTGAGGACCACTTCCGGTCGATGGCGGCGAATCTCGCGCACCAGTTTCTTGCGTAGCGCAATTGTGTTTTCGACCATGCCGTCCGGCTCGCGCAGGAAGACAACTTCCTTCACGCCGACCACTTCAGCGGCTGCCAGTTGTTCGGCCTCGCGGATTTCGCCAGCCTTTTCGCGCGTCATGCCCGGCTTGTCGATGCCGACATCGCCGCTGGTGCAGAGCACGTAGACCACCTCGGCGCCAGCTTGGGTCCAGCGCGCTACCGTGCCCGCATTGCCAAATTCGATGTCATCAGGGTGGGCCATGATCACCATGGCGCGTTTGGGAACGTAGAATTGTTGCATGGGCTGTCACTTTTCTGCCTGGAGCGAGCACCCCCGCATTCTCGCGGCGAGTGGTCACCTTGTTGATTTCTCGCTGGATTGTACTGTAGATGACTAGGGAGCGTAAGTCCGGTTGCGTACAATGCCAATCCGCGTCAAGAGGTCGGCGGACAGAGCTCCTCGCTCGACAGAGTCGATGGCTTGGTCGAGCTGTTCCAGGGTAGAGACGCCGATCAGCGCGGTGGATATCTGCGGCTTGCTGATGGCAAAGCGGAGCGCGGCCTCGACCAGGCTGCTGACGCTACCTTCCTCCACCAACCACGAATAGGCCTGGGCGCTGGCCACATCTTGCTCATATTCGGGAGCGGACGCGATGGGGTTGACCGACGACGAAGCGACCGGGTGGCGGCTGGCGCTGCCGCTGAGTGCGCCGCCCGCCAGCACGCGGATCGCGATCACTCCCTTCTGCCGCGCACTGGCGCGGTCGATGATCTGCCCGAAATCTTGATGGGGAAAACCGGGCGGCGTGGTCGCGCCCCGCGGTTGGGTTGAGCATGTTGTAGCAGCTTTGGATGGAATGAAAGTCCAGGTCGTCGATGGCGGCCTGGAGTGCGGGGGTTTCGCCCAGCGCGGTAAAGCCCCAATAGCGCACCTTGCCCTGGCGCTGCAGCCCGCGGAAGCTCTCGACGATGGTCTGGAGATCGTCGGGCGTAACCTGCACACTTTCGACCTGGCGGGCCGCACCGATCCGGTTGTGAAACTGGATCAGGTCCACCGAGTCGCGACCCAGCCGACGCAGGCTGGCTTCCACCGACGCGGCCACCGCGTCCTGGATGTTCTCCAGGTCAGCGGCAGTGAAGCGCACCTTTGTGCCGACCACGACATCCCCGCCCGCGCCCAACTCGCGCAGGACCGCGCCCAGGTTGGCTTCGGACTGACCGTTGCCATAGCTGGAGGCCGTGTCGAAGTAGGTGACGCCCCGCTCGATCGCGCGGGCCACGACGCGCCGCATGTCGGGATAGGCGCCGCGCACCAGCAATCCGCCGATGCTGCCACAGCCAAAGCCCAGCTCA
>JAAUPU010000553.1 GCA_012032975.1 Caldilineaceae bacterium
CCAGCGTGGCCGCGACGTCAATCGATCTTTTCGACGACTTCAGTACGATGCCCGCGATGCCGCACATGGGTTAGCCAGCCTTCTGGGTCGGGTCGGCTGCCGCATTGCTACCCCGACGTGGCGACAGCATGAGGGCGCCATAGACCCGTGTGGCTGCAACCAGCGAGCCGCCAGCGACGCGCAAACTCTCGCTCAACCTGTCGCGCACGGCTGCATCAAAGGCGATGATCTGGAGCGAGTTCTGGTTGGGGTCAAAAATCTCATCGTCCAGCGTCTTGACCACGTAGCGCGCCAACGCCACGCAACGGCGGTCGTTGCCGATGCGCTCCAGAACCGAAGCGGGCAGCGGCGCATCAAAGAGGAGGTGCAGCAGCCACAATTGCAGCCGCATCATTCGACCATAGCCGCGTGCCTGGCAATCATGCCAAGCGTCCGGCCATTCGAGCGCGCTCTGGCCAGGCAGACGCAGCAGATCGGCCAGCCACGCCAGACGGCGCCAGTGGTGTTTGCTGCCATGTACACAGAGGAAAAAGGCCAGGTCCATCTTGTCCAGCCGCTGGCAAACCGCGCCGTCGAAGTGCTCCGGCTGGGTTCGGCCCCAGATTGTTTCCATGTCGGGATCGACAGCCAGGTTGCTGGGCGCAAAGGACCAGTGTAGTTCGACGACTGCGCGGCCGCGGTCGCCGACAAAGACGTCATGATGGCTGTAGGACTGGGTGATACGCGCCTGAGCGGTGGGGATGGCTAGCGGGCGATAGTCCAGTTCTGCCAAGGCGGCAGACGCCCGTTCGCGCATGGCGTGCGGGATCAGGATGTCGATGTCGCCGACGGCGCGCAGATTTTCGTCGCCGTAGAGCTTCATCGCCAGGTCGATGCCCTTGAGCGGAACCGCGCCCACGCCCGCGGCGTGCAGCGCTTTCAGAAGCTGACTTAACTGTTCGCGCCCGGCCAGGACGCGTGCGCTGTTCAGGTAAAATGCGTTGCGCAGCCGCTTTATCTCGTGATCTGGCGCGCTCTGATTGCCCTGGTTACGATTCAGAGCAACGTAGGCAAGTGGCAACAGGCCGTGGCCTTTGGCGAGGTTGAAAAAGCGTTCCCAGTCCAGCTTCTGGCTGGCAACGGCGATGTCTGGCCCCGTTGACGCGCAGGCCAGAAGCAACTGTAGCTCAGGCGAGATGGGTGGAATGGGATTGCTCACAGGCGAGGTGGGGCTATCGTAGGCCGGCGCGCCGACTGGCTGATTGGGCAGTCGATGATTCATGCGGACCAGCGGCACGGTATGGGTCAATTTGGCCCCAGGCGGCTGACGACCCACCAGCCAAAGAGCGCAAAGTTGGCCACCATCAGCAGCGCAGCAAAGAGGCTCTTGGCGCTGGGCCGGCTCTGAGACCACATCTGATCGGGCTGACGTCCGTCGATGGCTTCGTCCCAGCCGAGCTGGAGTCCGGCCACGAGACAGACAACGGCCAGCAGGCAAAAGAGCGCGCCTACGCCCAGCCAGACCGACGCGATCGCCGGTTCGAGGGTCAGCGGGTCGCCCGCGCTGCCCGATGCCAGGCTGACGCTGAAGAGGGCCAGACTGGCCGTCAAAATGGACAAAATGCGCGGCGTCCACAGCACGTAGTCAAGGGCCAGATGACGGCGGCTGCCAAGCGCAGCGGCGTAGAAAAGCCCGCCGATCACGCCCAGGATGCCAAGCGCAGAGATCGCGACGGCCGCCATCTCAACCGATCCCCGTCTGAAGATTCGTACGCACAAATGGAGTGCAACACATGGATTGTCGCGTTCGTTTCATCTTGTGATAAAGTCAGAATGGGTCTGCGCAGGAAAGGCGCACGCCGCGCTCACTTCAGATCTCTCGTCCCTGATGGGTACTGTACAATAGACGATGACCAACGACAAACTACCTGCCAAACTCCACATCCTTTCCCTCACCATTGCGAGGATCGTGCTGATCTTGGCTGTGGTCTGTTCGCTGTCGGCAGATGCGGCCAGCGCTCAGTCCATTCGCTGGGAAAGCCCGACCCGGCTCTACGCGACTGAAAACAGCATAGACGACCTCTTGCTGCTGACCGATGCGACAGGTCGGGTTCACCTCTTGTGGAGCGAGTTTGCCGAGTTCGACGACGAATCAAGCGACGGGGAAACAAGCGGCTCACCCGCCATCGTCTATATGGTGTTGGAAAATGGTGAGTGGTCCAAACCTGCCGATGTGGTGGCGCAGATGTCGGGTCGTATGAACGATCTGAGCGGCCTCGTCGACCCATATGGGCGCCTGCATCTGATCTACAGTGACAACGGCGACGTTCACTATGTGCGCAGCCAAAGGCCGACGCCAACCGGCGCCCCATTTTGGCGGAGTACTCAGACCTTTGCCGGGATCGAGAAATCCAGCGGTCATCTTTCGCTGGACGCAGGTGGTCAGCTTAATCTGCTCTTTGGCGGACTGGACATCGGCCTGCAGCGCCATCGATCCGACGATCTTGGCGAATCGTGGAGCGCGGGCGACTCGGTCACGCCGTTGCCGCCCAACGGTCAGCTTTCTGGGCCGCCCTTCATCTTGAATGGGGCCGCCGATACCGGATATCTGGCCTGGGATCAGCGGGATCCGATGGGCGGGACGACGGCCAGCTACTTTGGCCGCGAGGATGAGAATGGCACCTGGGGCGAATTCTCACTGGTTGCTTCGCCACCGCCGACCACCACATTGCTCTCCATGGCTCAACTGCCTGACGCATCCATGCACCTCCTCTTCAGCGGCGCAGAAGGCACGGGAGGCCGCTATCATATCTGGTCGCCGGACCGTGGGCTTGGCTGGTCCGACCGGATCCAGATCGTCGGCGCAGACGCCGCGCCGCGTGCCGGAACGGGCGGACTGGCCGCAGATAGCGCCGGGTTGTTGCATGCAGCCTTTGGCGCACAGGAGAATACGGTGGTCGGCTATAGCTTTTGGAATGGGGTCAGTTGGAGCGCATGGGCCAACATCGCCGCGGGTGTCACCGACAGAACCCTCGACCATGTCAACCTGGCCACGGCGTCGGGCAACCAACTTATTGCTTCATGGACGGCTAACGACAACGAAATCTGGATCGCGTCTGCCCAGTCGAACCTGCCCCCGGTCGTCGGCGAGTATCAGCCTCTGCCGCTTGAGGGCATAGACGGCGATGAGGGCAATGTCGGCAGCAGCGACGGTCTGCCAGCTGCCGCACCGCTGGCCGCAGCCGCACCGGCTGGGCAGGAGCAACCTATGCCCACCAGCCGCGTGCTGCCGGCAGGGATCAACGACCGGGCCGAGGGATTGACGATGTCGAGTTCGCTGTTGCTGGCGACCGCGCTGCTGCCGATCAGCCTGATCCTGCTAGTCCTGCTGATTTCGCGTTTGGGACTCCGGCGCTCGTCATGAAACCAAACGACGTCCTGCCAAAACGTTCACAGATCTGGAGTGAAATGGACAGCGTAGCGTCCAGCAATCTGGCCACTGCAGAAAGTCGAAGCGTTGAATCGTGAGCGCTACGTCGACTCCGGCCGTCTGTCCCCATTTGGGGCTGGACGGCGATCCCACCTCGATCGCATCGGTGCCAACGGGTGCACATCGATGCGCGGCCACGGCGCCCATATCGGCTCCAGATCGGCGTCACCAGGCCGCGTACTGCCTCTCGGAGCGCCATCTCCACTGCCCCTATTATCCTGGTTCGACGGCCGCGGTGGAGGCGCCCGCCCCCGAACC
>JAAUPU010000554.1 GCA_012032975.1 Caldilineaceae bacterium
CATGCGCCCCCGGTAGGGGTGCAGATAGGCAAAGAGCCGTCTCAGCGTCCGGCGCGTGGGCGGCGGCGCATCCAGATCCTTTTGGGTGATCGGTTTGACCAGCCCGCGCAGCAACGTACCCACCTATGTCGCCTCCGTCGTTGGCGCTGTGTTCGACGCCGTTTTCGGCGCTGTGGTGGGCACCGGCTTGAGCGTCAGCACATCGGACATCGCCTCCTGCGCGCTCATCTGCTGCATCTCCAGCACCCGGCGATAGTAGCCGCTGGCCGCGGACAACTCCGCATGGCGACCCTCCTCGATGATCTCTCCATCGCGCAGAACAATGATGCGGTCGGCATGTTGGACCGTGGCAAGCCGGTGTGCGATCAAGATCGTGGTTCTGCCCTTCATCACCGCGGAGATCGCGGACTGCAACAGCCGCTCGGTCTGGGAATCGACCGCGGACATGGAGTCGTCGAGGATCAGGATCTTGGGGTCAAGCAACATCGCGCGGGCGATGGTCACCCGCTGGCGCTGCCCGCCCGAAAGACCGACGCCCCGCTCACCGATCTTGGTCTGGTAGCCTTCGGGCATCTCGCTGATAAAGGCGTGGGCCTGCGCAAGCCGGGCCACATGCTCGATCTCCTCCTGGCTGGCGCCGGGGCGACCAAAAGCGATATTTTCGGCGATGGTGGCGCTGAAGAGCAAGGTCTCCTGGGCGACCATGCCGATCTGGCTGCGCAGTTCGGTCAGGTTGAAGCTGCGCACGTCGCGACCATCGATCAGCACCTGGCCGGACGAGGGATCGTAAAAGCGGCCGATCAGGTGGATCAGCGTGCTCTTGCCGCTGCCCGTCGCGCCGACCACGGCCAGCGACGAACCCGCGGGAATGGTGAGGTTGATGTCTGTGAGCGTCTTGGCCTTGGCGGTTGGGAACGCGAAGCTGACATCTTTATATTGGACCTGGCCGGCCCAGACGTGTGGCTCGGCTGCTTCTGCCGCGGCAGTTCCCGCCGCGGCTGGCTCGGGCGAGCGGATCGTTACCGGCTGGTCGAGCAGCTCGAAGATGCGCACCGACGCAGTGGCCGTCTGGCTGAAGCTGTTGAGCTGGGTGCCCAGCGCGTTGACCGCGCCCAGCATCAACAAGCTGAGGCTGAGCACTGCAACCAGCGTGCCCAGGCTCGTGCCGCCGCCCATCACCTGATAGCCGCCGATCATCATCAGCCCCAGTTGCATGAAGCGGGGGATGCTGCCGACCAGCGCCCAGCGTTTGTTCCAGAGGTCGGAGATCTCCAGGTTGCCGTCGCGCACAGTGCTGGCGACCTTGTCAAACTTGGCCTCCTCCTGCTCCTCCTGGGCATAGGCGGTCACCACTTTGATGCCTGTCAGGCTGTCCTGCAAGGTGCTGGAAAGTTTGGCCATGCGCTCATGTTGCAGCGTCCACGGCTCGGTCAACCGGCGGTGGGCCAGATACATACCCAGCCCAGAGATCGCAACCGGCACCACTGCGATCACGGCCAGCAGCAGGTCCAGGCGAAAGAGCGCGATCGAGGCCAGGACGATGGTCAGCAGATGGCTCATGGACTCGGTCATGATCTGGGACAGAAAGATGCGCGTGTTCTCCACGTCGCTGCTCACCCGGCTCATCAGCCGACCGGTCTGCTCGCGGTCGTAGAAGCTGTAGGGCAGCGCCAACAGCTTGCGATAGAGCGCGGTGCGCACGTCGTCATGACCAACTGGCCGAGTTTGTTTTGTCCAAAGGAGTAGAAATAGGTGGTCACCGCGCGCACGGCCATGACGATCAGCAAGAGCGCGAGGTAGGGGAGGAGCAGCTGCATCTGCCCCTCGTCGATCACCACATCGACGATCTGTTTGATGACCAGCGGGGCCACGATCAGCATGGCCGAGAGCAGGACGTTGACAAAGACCAGTGCGATCAGGAGGGGTTTGTGGGGCTTGAGGAAGCCAAACAATCTTTTCATGGCTTGACGAACTTCTGCGCAGGCGGAATCGCCGTTGAAGGGTTGCGACAGCACCGACGACAATGGGGCCGGTCTGCCCGTCATTGAAGCCACACCAGCGGCTCTCGTATAGACAAATATGCGTCAACTTGTGCCCATTGCCAAATCTATCGGGCAGGAAAAACAAACCTTTGCGGCAACGGCCAAGGAAACCAAACGGAGGTAGCCGGGCGGAGTAAGCCAAACGGAGGAAACCAAACGCGGCTTGCCCACAATTTGCTCTTTGGCTTGGGTTGGCGCGCCATGGCAATGCACCGCCCCCCACGCGACTGGCGAAAACCGGGCGAAGCGCCGCTTCCGCCCCTACCGGAAGTCGGCCCGATTCTCGTATGCAGCCCTGGTCCACGGCTGGTTCGATCTGTCTTCGCCTGCTGTGGTAAGATGGGGCGACTTTCCCACCGTTGATCGCCAAATTCCCAGCGTAGAAAAGGCCTACCCGACCACATGGCCAATCAGAAGCCCAATGCACCGTTGCCGCCAAATCCCCCGCCCAAACATGACCCCTACGCCGCACTCCGCATCCGCGAATACCGCCTCTACGCCATGGGCTGGTTTTTGGCCCTGCTGGGAACGCGCATCCAGAGCGTGGCGATTGGTTGGGAGATGTACCAGCGGACGGGCGAGGCGTTGTCGTTGGGGCTGGTCGGGCTGGCGCAGGCGTTGCCCACCATGCTGCTGGCGCTGCCTGCCGGCTATCTGGCCGACCGCTACAACCGCCCGAAGCTGGTGATGGTGAGCCTGTTGGCCATGACCGCCACTTCGCTCAGTCTGGCCGCGCTCTCCTATCGAGAAGGGCCGGCAAGTTGGATGTATGCCCTGCTCTTTTTGGACGCGGCGGCTGTGATGCTGGGCCGACCGGCTCGCGTCGCGTTGACGCCTCAGCTTGTGCCGCCGCGCGTCTTTTCCAATGCGGTGACCTGGAACACGAGCATGATGCAGATCGCCTCGGTGGCCGGGCCGGCCATTGGCGGTTTCGTGCTTGCGGCCAGCGTACCGGCTGCGTATGTCATCGCCGCGGTTTCGTCCACCGTCTTTGCCGGACTGCTTTGGCGGCTCAAGCTCAAATCTGGAGAGCGGGAGCCAAGCGGCGCTTCGCTGGAGTCGCTGCTGGCCGGTATCAAATTTGTGTGGAACACGCACATCATTCTGGCCACCATCACGCTGGACCTCTTTGCCGTGTTGCTGGGCGGTGCGGTCTATCTTCTGCCGATCTATGCCCAGGATATCCTGGGGGTGGGGGCGCTGGGCTTCGGCGTGTTGCGTGCGGCGCCGGCCGTCGGCGCATTTTGCATGGCCATCACCATGGTCTATCTGCCGCCGATGAAACACGCGGGTCGCGCCTGCTGCTCAGCGTGGCAGGCTTTGGTGTGGCCACGATTATCTTTGGCCTCTCGACCTCCTTCTGGCTCTCGTTCGCCATGCTTTTCCTGACGGGCGCGTTCGACAACATCAGCATGATCGTGCGCCAGACTCTGCAGCAGTTGATGACACCCGACCACATGCGCGGGCGGGTGTCGGCGGTGACCAGCGTCTTCGTGGGTGCATCCAATGAACTGGGCGGTCTGGAATCGGGCGTCGTTGCGCAGATCTTTGGCCCGGTCATCTCCGTGGTCAGCGGCGGCATTGGCACGCTGATCGTCGTCGGCGCGACCGCGGTTGCCTCGCCACGGCTGCGCCACTATGGCGCGTTGGATGACACAAAACCGGAAGAAGTT
>JAAUPU010000555.1 GCA_012032975.1 Caldilineaceae bacterium
CGCACCTCCAGATCTGTGTTGCCGGTCAGCTTGGAACGTGGCTCCTTGAGTTCAAGCGCATCGTACAGACTGCCGCAATTGTCACATTGATCACCGCGCGCTTCGTGATAGCCACAGACGGGACAGATGCCTTCCACATAACGATCCGCCAGAAAGCGACCAGCTTCCGGGTCGAACAGTTGCTCCTGCACATCGGTGTAGAGATAGCCCGTTTCTAGATGGCGAACAAACATGTGCTGGGTGACATCCCAGTGATTCTGGGTATCGGTGTGGGTGTAGAGGTCAAAGGTCAAGCCCATTTTCAGACAGCCATCGACGAACATCGCGTGGTACTTGTCCGCGACCTGGGCCGGTGTAACGCCCTCACTTTCGGCCTTGAGCGTCACCGGCGTGCCGTGGACGTCGGAGCCGCTCACCATCAACACGTCGTTGCCCACCATACGCTGGTAGCGCGCAAAGATGTCGGGCGGCAAATACGCGCCCGCGATCTGACCGATATGTTTTTCGCCATTGGCATAGGGCCAGGCGACGCCGACCAAAATCTTTCTGGGACTCTCTGTCATGATGGGCTGCCTTCAAGGTTCGTCTACTGTGACGATTCTAGTAGAAAAAACTGTCACCGGCTCGCCGAATATTTCGGACCACGCGGACAGTACGCTCGATTATAGCGGGTGTGGATGGCAAAGGCAAAGCTGTTTGGAGGATATAGTCGAGGCGCATCTATCAGATCGTTGTGGTATAATCACCGACGGTCCGCTGGGCGACCAGAGGCCGAGACCAGAGAAAAAGCCACCCAACGAGTTGTGAGATTCTGCGATGAAGGCATTTACGATCATGGGCCGTACGTTCAAGGCCGCCTATGACGAACTATTCTTGTGTGTGTTCTTGAGTTTGGTCTGGTGGCTCGGTACGGTGTTGATCGTAACAGCCGCGCCGGCCACGGTGGGCCTCTTCAACGTCACCAACCGGATCGCCAATTATAAACGGGCAGACACGTCATTTTTCTGGGAGTCTGCCCGGCAGAATATTGGTCGAGGCTGGTTACTCTATGCGATCAGCCTGTTGGGACTGGGCGCGATTCTCTTCAACGCCATCTTCTACTTCAACGCTGATGGATGGCTGCGCGCATTTGGCGTCTTCTGGGTCTGGCTCTTCGTCTACTGTCTGATGTTCTCGCAATATCTCTTCCCACTCTTTTGGCAACAGGACGAGCCGGACCTAAAGCTTGTCTTCCGCAATGCGGCCTTGTTGGCGCTTCGCCACCCACTCTACACGTTTCTGATGTTGCTCTTCCAGATTTTCCTCTTTGTGCTCAGCGTCCTTCTCACGCTGCCGGTCTTGCTGTTGATGCCCGCGATGGTAGCGCTGGCAGCCAATTTTGCCTTGACTGGTCTGTTGCAAGAAATGGGCTTGGCCCCACTGCCACCCGAAACCCCAAGAAGATAACCGCCCGATCAGCTACGCCGCAATTGAAGAACCGCTCCGTCAACGCCATTCAGCGCGCCCATTTGCATAGTCGCAGACTGCAAGCAGCGGACAGTGTGAACAGTTCGGCTTGCGCGCTTGGCAAATCTCGCGCCCATGCCGGATCAGGTTGAGGTGGAGCGGAAAGAAAGTGGCGGGTGGCAACAACTCCTCCCAAATTTCCTTGATTCGCTGCGGGGTGGCGTTGCGCGGGCAAAGGCCGAGGCGTTGCGTAATGCGCTGGACATGGGTGTCCACCGGGAAGGAACCCATGTTAAAACAGAAGAGCAGGACGATGCTGGCAGTCTTGTGGCCAACACCGGGCAATGCCGTCAAGTAGGCAAAGGCCTCGGCGACGGATTTTTCCTGCAAGAAGTCGAGGTCATAGCCGCCCCGATCCTCGTGGATGAAGGTCAACGTCTCGACGATGCGTGGCGCCTTCTGGTTGTACATTCCTGCCGTGCGAATGGCCTGCTTCACTGTGTCCAGCGGCGCCTGGCGCACAGCATCCCAATCCCCATCAAAGCGCTCCACAAGCTGGGCAAACGCCCGCCCGCTGTTGACGTCGTTTGTATTTGCGCTGAGGATCGTCAGGATCAGTTCGTCGATCGGCGACCGCGTCGCGCGCCAGAGAGGCTCGCCGTAATGGTCGACCAGGGTCTGATAGATGCTCATCGCCCGCTCACGCGGACCTCGATCCGCGTTGCCCTCACTCATACCGTCACGCGGGGAACCCGAGCCAGAATGCGGCTGACCACATCGTAGTTGATGGTGCCCAGCCGGGCGCCGACCTCTTCCGCGCTCAAGTCGAGACTCCCTTGCCGTCCGATCAGAACGACCTCGTCTCCCTGCCGCGGCGGGGCTGCGACAGCGGCGATCTGCGTCACATCGATGATCGTCTGATCCATACAAACCCTGCCCAAGATGGGCGCAGCTTTGCCGGCGACCAGCACGTTGCCCCAGTGAAAAGGCCGACGCGGGAAACCGTCTGCATAGCCAACAGGAATCGTGGCGACGAGCATCGAATCCCGCGCCACAAACTCACGACCATAGCTGACCGCATCGCCGGGCTTTAGCTCCCGAACCTGTGCGATATGCGCCTTCCAAGCGAGGACCGGTCTGAATCCAGCGGGCAGCCTGCACTGGTCAGCATCCGGGTGGAGACCGTAGAGCGCGATGCCGCAGCGCACCATATCCAGGTGGGTCTGTGGGAGGGTGAGCATGGCGGCCGAGTTGGCAGCGTGTGCGATGCGCGGTCGCAGCCCCGCGTGTTGCAATTGGTCCAGTACTGCGCTGAAGCGAGCAAACTGCTCGAGCGTGAAGCGGGTGTCCGCTTCATCAGAGGTGGCGAAATGGGTGAAGATGCCCTCTACATCCAGCGATGGCTGGCGGGCGAGGCCGGTCAAGAACGCCACCGCCTCTTGGGGATCAATGCCCAGCCGATTCATGCCCGTGTTGACCTTGACATGGACAAGGGCCTTTTCGCCCAACTCCGCGGCGGCGCGGTTCAGCGCATGGGCGCTTTCCAGGTCGAAAATCGTCAGCGCCAACCGTTGTCGGACTGCCGTCTTGGCCTGGCTTGGGTCGACCGTAGCCCAAGATCAGGATCGGCGCCAGGATGCCGGCTTCTCGCAATGTCTGGGCTTCGCCAAGGGTGGCGACGGCAAAACTGTCGGCGCCTGCGCTGAGCAGCATACGCGCAACCTCCACCGCACCGTGGCCATAGCCATTGGCCTTGACGACCGCCATGAGTTGGGGGCGAGGCCCAAGACGCTGTCGAACCAGGCGTGCGTTTTCTGTCAACGCCTGGCTGTCAATCTCGATCCAGGTGGGGCGATTTGGCTCGTTCCAAGTTGCCATGAATTTTGGTCGGATCTTATCTGTAGCCCAGTCGATGAGAGACGACCCGCCATTGGGCCCACCTGAGACCGGCCTGGCCGATCTCAATGCTGGGCTTGGTCGCACCGTGATAATCGCTGCCACCAGTCTTGACCAAGCCCAACTCGTCGGCCAATTTTGCAAATCAGCGATCATGGACAGGATCGTCGTCGGCGCGGTTTGGCGGTGACCCCGGTTATGGGCGTAGTTATAATCGACCTCCAGGCCATCCAGGCCAGATTGAGCCAACCGCCGCACCACATCGTCGATATTTTGAATGCGTATGTAGCTCCCCGGGTGGGCCAACACAGCCAAACCACCCGCCGCATGGGTGACCTCGATCGCCTCCTCGGACCCGTAGGCTAAACGAA
>JAAUPU010000556.1 GCA_012032975.1 Caldilineaceae bacterium
GGAGGGCCGCCAGCAGCGCCTCCGTGTAGGGGTGCGTGGGCGCGGCGAACAGCCTGTCCACCGGGGCCTCCTCGACGATCTGGCCGGCGTACATGACGGCGACCCGATCGGCGATCGTCGCCACGACGCCCAGACTGTGGGTGATGAAGATCATGCCCATCGCCGCTCGCGGCCGAGGCGCGCCAACAGCGCCAGCACCTGCCTGACATTGACCTCCTCACCTCCGCCCAGGTTGAAGAGTTCGCCCGCGCTGGCGTCCCGCTTCTCGAACGCCAAGGTGATGCCGGCCACGCAATCGGCCACGTAGGTGTTGCTGCGGCTGTCGGTGCCGTCGCCGTCGATGGTAATGAGTTCGTCGCGCAAGATCGAACGGATGAAAATATTGTATCCCATGTCGGGCCGCTGTCCAGGCCCATAGACAGAGAAGAGCCGCAGGATGGTCACCGGCAGGTTGTCTTTGGCCGCATAGGCCTGACAGAGATGCTCGGCGGCCAGTTTTGTGATGCCATACGGAGAAATGGGCGCGGTGGGCGATGTCTCGTCGCCGGTGGCAAATCGGCCATAAACCGACGAGGTAGAGATGTGGATGAAATGGCCGATCTGGTGCGCAGCGGCGGTTTCCAACGTGCGCTGGGTGGCCAGGATGTTGCAGCTCATGTAGTCGTCGAATTCCTGCCAACTGCGCAGCAAGCCAGCCATCGCCGCCAGATGAAAGACCACGTCTGCATCGGCAAGGGCGGCAGCCAGGTTGTCCACACGCAGGTCCAGTTCAAAAAAAGGTGAAGCGCTCCTCGGCCAGCAACGGCGTCAGGTTTGCCTCTTTAAGCGAGCGCGGATAGTAGGGGATGAAAGCGTCGATCCCGACGACGTGGTGGCCGTCATTCAGCAGCCGTCTGGCCAGGTTGGAACCGACAAAACCGGCGACGCCGGTGATGACACACGTTGCCATGAGGACTCGTTTCTGTGAAAAAAAGGTGGTGCGTGGAACGCGAATCAAGCGACACACTCCGTTCCACGCACCAGGTTCTCTGGTCTATCGTTCGACCGAAATCGCGTAGTGGCCTTCGATGTAGGGGAAGCGTTCTTCCAGTCCGTCGGCCAACGCCACACCCAGGCCAGGAGCATCGGGAAAGATCAGCCAGCCATTTTCGATGACCGGCCTATCGGCGAAGATCTCCCATTGCAACGGCCCCTGGATCATGCAAAGTTCCAGCACGCGCGGGTTGGGCAACGCGGCGACGACATGGCCGTTTGCCAGGCCCATCAAGCCATTGTGCCAGGAATGGGGGCAGAAGTCCACGCCGTAGCGATGGGCCACCTCTGCAATCCGCATTCATTCGCTGATCCCGCAGACGCCGGCATCTGGCTGAACGATGTCGAAGGCCTGTTTTTCCAAATAGGGGCGGAACTGTTCGAGGGTCGTGAAGCCTTCGCCGCCGCTGATGTCCATCTCGACCGCGGCGCGCAGCTTTGCATAGCCCTCGATATTGTCGCGTGCGATGGGTTCTTCGAACCAGACAAAGCCCAGCCGATCCAGTTCCTTGGCGATGGGCAACGCTTGTTCCTCAGTCAGGCGGCAATTGCCATCCAGCATCAATTCCATTCGTCCGGCCACGGTCTGGGAAAGCTCGCGCACATGGCCCAGGAAGCGGTCCACGGTCACGCCGTCCCAAGACCACTCGGTGCCGATGCGGAACTTCATGGCCGTCAGACCCTGGTCGATGTACTCAAGCGCCTCTTCGATCAGCTGCTCCGGGTTATAGCGCCAGTCGTAGCGGCAGCCGCTGGAAGCATAGAGACGCACCTTTTGCAGCGGCGATTCCGTCAGTAACTCGCTGGTGCGCTTGCCCTCGATCTTGCCGACCAGATCCCAGAGCGCACAGTCGATGCCCGAGATGGCCGCGTCATAGGCCCGGTCGCGACCGTTGGGATGGGGCACGATGCGCGGGTCGCGCGGGTCCGCGCCGACAATTTCCGGCGCCAGCCAATCCACCCATTCGCGTATCTTCAGCGGCCAGCCATAGGCGCTGGCCTCGCCGATGCCGGTCAGCCCCTCGTCGGTGTGGATCACGACGATGGCGCAGTCGGCCTTGATGGTGCGATAGCGCGAGGTCACCCATTGGCGTTCGACTTCGTGGGGGCGGGAGAGGCAAAGGGTCTCCAAAGCTGTGATCTTCATGGTGATGAGTTCCGTTTCTGTAAGGCGAATCCAAAAAGCGAACCGTCCACAAAGTTACAGGAAGTAGCACATAGTCTTGACCGGTACTTCGTGAGCACTTCGTGAATTGTTGTGTGCCTGGTATGGCCTAGGCCCGGGCAAAGCAGCGTTTTGCGCCTACGGGGGATTGGGTGGCAGCCCTTGGATGGGTTGGTTTTCCACAACGGCGCTCACCCAATTCAGATTGGCAATGGCGTAGACGCCGGGCCGCGTGGTCTCTACCGCGATATAGCCGAGCGTGTTGGGGTTGTGGGTCAGTCGCTGTCCGCCCCAACTCTGCAAGAGATCATCGATCTCGTAAAAGTGTTCTTCGCCCTCGCGACGTACAGCCTCAATCTCCGCACGACGAGAACCTGCCTGCGACCTCTGGGCCACAGGCAGAACAATAGCCTGGACAACCTCGTTGCCGGCCAGATGTTCCAGGCGCTCGGCGAATGCAGCGCTGATCTTGGCTTGGCTGTTAGGCTCTGTGGCGTTGGTCATCGAAGACGCACCGGTTTTCCTTGCTCAGCCCAATGCGGCCAGGGCCGCTTCTGGCTGGATCAGACCAAAATTCTCACGCAATCTAAGGCTCCCTCACTGCTGAGTCATGTCGATCTCTCCGCAACGCCTCAATAAAACACTGCAGACCTAGCTCCTGTGCAGAAGCGATTGATGAAGAATTCTTCATGGGCTTTTCGTACATGCTTCACATTTTGAGGGTAATCATCCTGGACCAGAATCGAGCTAATGGGTAAAGCCCGCATCTTAAACGGAGAGTGTTCGTGAAGTTAGACGTATTTATCGACCGTCCAATTCTTGCCTCAGTGGTATCTGTGGTGATTGTCGTCATGGGTCTTCTGGCGCTCCAGTTCCTCCCGGTCGCCCAGTTCCCTGAGATCAACCCACCTGTCGTGCAGATTGAAGCCGATTATCCCGGTGCCAGTGCGGAAGTCGCAGCTGAAGCGGTCGCCAGACCGATCGAGGTGATGCTCCCGGGCATCGACAATCTGCTCTATTTTGAGTCGACCAGTAGTAATGATGGACATGTGAGCATGACGTTGACGTTCGAGGTCGGCACCAATCCGGATATTGCTCAGGTGCAAACGCAGAATCGCATCAAACTCGCTGAGCCTCAGCTGCCAACGGAAGTGATCCGGCAAGGCGTGTCTGTGAAGAAAGCCACTCGGAACCTCCTCGCAGTCTTTGTCCTGAAATCCACAGATCCCCAGCACGACGCCGTGTTTCTTTCGAATTATGCCACCCGTCGAGTAGTCGATGATCTCAAACGGGTGAAGGGTGTTGGTGATGCGTGGGTCTTTGGACAGTCAAATTACAGCATGCGGATCATTCTTAATCCGTTGCTGATGAGGAAGCTCGGCCTCGTGCCGAGCGACATCGCCGCGATCATTCGGGAACAGAATCGCGACTATCCGGCAGGGACGATCGGGAGAGAGCCGGCTCCGAAGGGGACCGAGCTGACGATCCCGATTATTGCGAAGGGCCGACTGACGGA
>JAAUPU010000557.1 GCA_012032975.1 Caldilineaceae bacterium
GATGGAACATGCCAGACAACAACACTCCCGAACAGCTTTTTTCATCCCTGACCGAGATAACGCTCGATGTGATCTTGCTGATCGCGTTGACGGTGGGGGTTGCGTGGCTGGCCGTTTTTCTGGTGCAGCGTCTATTTCCCATGTTGGCAGAAGCCGCACCCAGCCGCTTTCGGCTTTCGATCCTGCCCCTGGTGCCGCTGCTCCGGCTGATCATCCTGCTCTCTGCCGCCATCGTGATCGCCAATTTGCTCACGGACAACGTGTGGGCCGTTCTAGGCGCGGCGGTCCTGGCCATTGGCTTCGCCTTTCGCGACTACGCCAGCGGGTTGATCGGCGGCATTGTGACGGTTTACGAGCGACCCTATCGTCGCGGGGACCGCATCACCATCGGCGGCGATTATGGGGAGGTGCGCTCGGTTGGGCTACGCGCGGCGCAGATCGTGACGCCGGACGATACGGTGGTCACGATCCCGCACAACCGCATGTGGACAGAGAATATCCACAATGCCAACGATGGCAGGCGCGGCCACCTCTGTGTGGCGGATTTCTATCTTCACCCGGAACATGACGCGGCCCAGGTGCGCCTTGGTTTTCACGCCGTGATTCTCACCAGCCCCTACACCGACCTGACCCGCCCCGTGACAGTCATCCTGCGCGAACGACCGTGGGGTACCCATTACCGCCTCAAGGCCTACCCCGTCGATGGCCGCGATGAGTTCGAATACATCAGCGACTTGACGGTGCGCGGCAAGGAAACGCTCTCTGAACTGGGCGCACGTTTGGCTGTGGCGGGCGCGGTGGCTGGGATGGGGCCGGTTTGATGGAGAGGCACAAGCGTCCGTGGGCGAAATCTCGCCGTCGTGGGAATTCGGGAGCGCTTTCTACGCGAAGGTTTTGCCGTCCTGCGCTTCAGCCTTCTGACTGCAACATCGACTCCGTCAGCCCACTTCTCGCCTCACGGATTCCTTCGAGCATGGCCGTATGCAGCGCTTCCTGTCCGTTGCTGCTGACCAGGCTGTGGCTATAGACATTCCACGGCTTGCCGCTGTAGTCGGTCACACAACCGCCCGCCTCGCGCACGAAGAGCGAGCCGGCCGCGGCATCCCACGCCTTCACCCACGCCTCCCAGTAGCCGGCGAGATGACCCTCGGCGACATGGGCGAGGTCCAACGCCGATGAACCCAGACAGCGAATGCCCTGGCAACGGGGCATAAAGTAGGCGAATTCCGCGCTGTTGTTGTCGGTCGAATCCGCGCGGTGATAGGGAAATCCGGTCGAAAAGACCGAGGTGCGCAGCCGGCTGCTGTCGTTGACGCACAGCCGCGTATCGACAGAGTCCACCGTCCGCACAAACGCGCCGTCGCCCAGTTTTGCCCAGAAGATGCGGCGCGAGGGCAACTCAACTGTGACGCCCAATCGCGTCGTCTCGTACTGATTCAGCGCGATGGTGATCGAAAAGAAAGGCAACTGGTTGGCATAGTTGACCGTGCCGTCGATGGGGTCCACGACCCAGAAAAATTCGGTCTCCGGCGCCTGGTCGCTCTCTTCACCCCAAAAGCCAATCTCGGGATGTGACTGGCTCAACGCGGCGCGGATCAGCGTTTCGCTGGCCACGTCCGCCTCGGTCACCAGGTCGATCTCGTTGGATTTGCCCTTCACGTTGCGCAGACCCGCCAGCCTGCATGCTCAAAACAAGGTCGCTGGCCTGGAGCGCCACCGAGATCACTTCTTCGATGTGGACCACGCGGCTACATCTCTTCCCGATAGTAGAGGCCGCGGCGGTTCTTCTCTTCCAGCGTCGCGCTGCGGATCAGCTCGCGGACCTCCATCGGGTTGCGCACGTTGCTCAACTCGATCTCGGGTGTCGTTGGATCGGTGCTGAAGATGGTGATGTCGCCGACATTGAGCGCTCGCTCGCCGGCGTGCTGTTTGACCTTGGTGTCGCGCACGCGTACCAGCTCGATCTCCTCCAGCCGCTGGCCGAGGATGCCGCGGAAAATCCGCAGTCGCTGGGAGGTCAACTCGTAGTGGAGACCGATGGTCAGGTAGGGTCGTCCCCGCCAGAGCGTCGTCTCTTCCGCTCCTTCATCCGCGGCAAGCTCTGCCGTCGGATTGGCGGGTGCGCCGCCGCGGGATGCGGCCACAGAAGCGGACACTGGAGCGGACACTGGAGCAGCGACCGACGCGGCCACCGGCCCTTCAGCGTAATTCTCCTCCTCCAGCGCGTCAAAGGCCGCAAAGAGACCGTCGGCCATAGCCGCCACGAGCGCCTGAAGCTGATCCTCTGGAATTGCAGAGATCTCCACATCACCTTCTGACAAGGATGTGTGAATCTGGATTGAAAAATCTGACGAACTTGGTTTCGATCCATTGCTAGCCTCCTTGGCTCACCAATTCAACGGCTCATCGGTTGGCTGGGGCAGCGCATTTTTGCGACCACTCAGCGTGGCTCATTATAGGCGTGCGAAACAGAATCCCCAAGCGTCCGTGCGAATTGCTCAAGGCCAATCGACATCGCAAAGCCACTGCTGCCAAGCGAGTCGCTGAAGATTGTCTGGAGGTATCTATCCATGCGATAATCAGCGCTCTGGGCAGATGCCCAAACAGGTCGATCTATACCCCTCGCCCAACCGAAACAGGAGCGCGCCGTGCCATCAGCCTCATCGACTCGCCAGCCCAACATTCTACTGATCATGACCGACCAGCAACGCTGGGACACCATCGCTGCGCTGGGAAACCCGATCATCAAGACACCCGCGCTGGACTCGTTGGTCCGCAGCGGTGTGACCTTCACCAACGCATACACCCCGTCACCGGTCTGTGTCTCGGCGCGCTGTGCGTTGACGTCGGGTTTGCCGCCCCATCTCACCGGCTGCATCGACAACACGCCCATGCCCCAAAATGTGCCCAGCATGATGGACCATCTGGCGGCCGCCGGCTATCAGACCCATGGCGTGGGCAAGATGCACTTCACACCCGAATTGCATCGCATGTGGGGTTTCGAGAGCCGTGACTTTTCCGAGAAAGGGGCAGGCGGCGAGGGCGACTTCAGGCAATTTCTGGATGAAAACGGATACGCCTATGTGGACGAACCCAACGGGATGCGCAGCGAGATGTACTACATCCCTCAGCCGTCACAACTGCCGGCGCATCTGCACCACACAGCATGGGTGGGCGAGCGTTCGAGCGATTTTCTAAAGCATCGCGACCGGGAGCGCCCCTTTTTTCTCTGGTCCAGCTTTGTCAAGCCGCACCCGCCCTTCGAAGTGCCCACACCGTGGAACAAGCTCTATCGCGCCGCGGAGATGGCGGCGCCCTTCCGCCCCGAAGGCTATGACGATCTGCTGACCTATTGGAACCGGGTTCAGAATCGCTATAAATACCGCGACCAGGGCTTCGACGATCTGCTGTTGCGCACCATGGCCGCGATGTACTACGGCTGCATCTCCTTCATAGACTACCACGTAGGTCGCGTTCTCGACACGCTGGGCGACGACGCCGACAACACACTCATCCTTTTCACCTCCGACCACGGCGATCTGCTCGGCGACTACGGCAGCTTTGGCAAACGGTGCATGTTGGATGCGTCCGCCCGCGTCCCGCTGCTGGCGCGCTGGCCCGGCGTACTCGAATCGGGCCAACAGTGTGCGGAACCGGCTACCTTGCTCGACCTCTTCCCCGACCTGTCTGGCTGCGGCTGG
>JAAUPU010000558.1 GCA_012032975.1 Caldilineaceae bacterium
TCCAGCAATAGATGCAGCGCCGTTTGAGCGCGTCGTGGAGTTCGCGCGTGCGGTTGGAAGTGAGGATGACGATGGGGCGTTTCACGGCACGGACCGTGCCGATTTCGGGCACAGTGATCTGGTAGTCGGAGAGCAGTTCAAGCAGAAATGCCTCGAACTCCTCATCGCTGCGGTCTACCTCGTCGATCAGCAACACGACCGGTTTCTCGGCGCTCTCTTCGATGGCGCGCAGGAGAGGGCGCTTGAGCAGGAAGCGCTCGCCGAGCAGCTCCGCTTCGTCAAAGCGGGCGTGCTGCGATTCCAGATAGCGAATGTGCATGATCTGCCGCGCGTAGTCCCATTCGTAGACGGCGTGATGCACATCCAGCCCTTCGTAACACTGGAGGCGAATCAGCTTCGTCTCCAACAGACCGGCCACCACCTTGGCGACCTCGGTCTTGCCCACGCCTGGCTCGCCTTCCAACAACAGCGGTCGCTCCATCTTGAGGGCAAGAAAGAGTGATGTCGCCAGCCCTCGGTCGGCGATGTACAGTTGTGTTCGCAGCGCCTCTTGCAGCGCATCGATAGAATTGGGAATCACAGGCTCTTCCTTGAAATCATCAACCACGCGGACAGCCCGACCATTCAGGCGAGCCGCACAGGAAACACTCTACCATGATTGTGGTCTGCTCTGAATTTAGCTTATAGTAGAGAAAACTATCCGAAGATATTCACGAAGATGTTCACGAAGACATTCACAAAGGGGAGGCTGATCAGGATGGGTTGTTTCGCATATATTGCCATTGGCGGCGAAGACAAATTGTTGAAGTTTGAAATGGATCCAGAAAGTGGGGAGCTGAACGACCGGCGCGAGGTGATGCTGCGGGGTGGACCGGGACCGCTGGCGGTGGATCCAACGCAGGGCAAGCTCTATATTGGGCTGCGCTCGGTGCGCGAGATCGTCTCCTACGGCATCGATGACCATACCGGCGACCTCACGCCGTTGGGTGAACCGGCGCTGCTGGACGCCGACCCCTGCTATCTGGCCACCGACCGCACGGGGCGATTTCTCTTCTCGGCCTATTACGGCGCGGGCAAGGTGATGGTGCATCCGCTCCACGCCGACGGCTCGGTCGGCCAGAAGCCGGTGACTGAGATTGCCACCGCCGAGCGTGCGCATTGTATCCGGCCCGACCCGTCGAACCGTTACGTGCTGGTTCCCCACACCGCCGGACCCAACCTGATCTTTCAATTCGAGTTTGACGCCGAATCCGGCGCCCTGACGCCCAACCGAGTACCCAAAGTGGTTCCGCCGCCCGGTGAAGGACCGCGCCATTATGTCTATCACCCAAATCAGCCAGTCGTCTACTTCTCAAACGAACAGGGATGCAGCGTCACAGCATACAGCTTTGATGCAGAACGCGGCACGCTCGCCCCATTTCAGACGCTTTCGACGCTGCCCCCCTCATTCGACGGCGCCAACACCTGTGCACAGATTCACATCCACCCGACAGGCCGGTATCTATATGTCTCCAATCGGGGTCATGATAGCATTGCCTGCTTTGCCGTGGATATGGCAAGCGGACGGTTGACCTCGTTGGGCCAGCAGTCGACCGAGCCGACCCCGCGCGTCTTTGGTCTTGATCCGGCCGGCAACTTCTTGTTCGCCGCCGGCCAGGGTTCCGGTGTGTTGGCCGCCTATCGCATCGACGCGGCGACAGGTCTGCTTGACCCCATTGCCGAATACAAAGTGGGCGAACGGCCCATGTGGGTGATGTTGCTCGATCTTGACAGATGATCGGATAGGGGCTGAAAATTTTTCGCCCCTACTACCGCCGATATTTACCCGCGGCCCAGATAGGGCATCTTGGTCGCCATCACGGTGAGAAACGGCACGTTGGCGCTGAGCGGCAGGCTATCCATAAAGACGACGGCTTTTGCCACGTCGTCCGCGCTCATGAACGGCTCGAACATGCGTTGCCCATTGGGCTGCAGATGACCCTCGTCGGTGCGCCGCTGATTCATATCGGTCGCCGCGTTGCCGATATCGATTTGGCCGCAGGCGATGTCATACTCGCGTCCATCCAGTGCGGTGGAGCGCGTGAGACCGGTGATCGCGTGCTTGGTAGCCGTGTAGGGCGCCGAGTAGGGCCGCGGCACATGGGCCGAGATCGAGCCGTTGTTGATGATGCGCCCGCCGCGCGGATCCTGATCCTTCATGATCTTGATCGCTTCCTGGGTGCAGAGGAAGGGGCCGGTCAGGTTGGTGTCCACGACGCGCTGCCACTGTTCATGGGTCAGCTCCTCCATCGGCACGCCTGGCGCGCCGACGCCCGCGTTGTTGAAGAGCAGATCGAGCCGGCCAAAAGCCTCGACCGTCTTTGCGAAGAGCGCCTTGATCGATTCGTGGCTGGTCACGTCGGTAGAGACAATCAACGCCCGATCCCCCGCACCCGAATCGGCCGCCGTCTTCTCCAGCGGTTCGACGCGCCTGCCCGACAACACGACGGAATACCCCGCGTCGAGCAGAGCCAGCGCTGTGGCCCGCCCGATCCCCGTGCCCGCTCCAGTGATAATTGCTACTTTGCCCTGCGAACTCATTGCATATCCTCCCCAAATTTGTACTGCCAGCGGATAGTGAATGTGATCCATAGATGATGCATGTTTCGTAGCTGATCAAGCTCTGCCACGAATTACACGAATTTGACGAATTTTCTGACCAGTAATCCATTCGTGCAATTCGTGGCAGCCATTTCTTGTGAAGGCCGAGCAGTTGCCGTATTTCGCAGAATCTGTCCCAGCGCGCTATCGGCGTCGTCTGCGGAAGCTGTGGACTATCGAGACTACCCGCGCAGAGACGTCAGGTGCCCGGTCAACGCCTGGACGCCGTAAGCCAGCGGGCTGCCCACGTTCATGAAGTGGTATCCCCACTCGATCTTCTGGCGCACTTCGTCGATGTCCATGAGCGTCGTCCCGGCAACCATGCCCAACTCGGCCAGCCGCCGCGGGGCCTCGCGCATGATCTCCTGCAACGCAGGATCCTGCATCTGCGTGATCACGCCGAGCGACGCCGACAGGTCCATCGGCCCCATAAAGACCACGTCGACGCCGGGCACCTTGGCAATCTCCTCTATGTTCTCATAGGCCTGCCGGCTTTCGATCTGCACGATCAGCACTGTCTCGTCGTTTGCCGTGCGGATCACGTGGCCCCAGTCGTCGCCCGAGATGATCGGCCAGTTGGGCGATACACCCCGTTGACCCATCGGCGGGTAGTAGGCATACTCGACGGCCCTGGCCGCCTCTTCCGCGGTGTCGACTTGTGGTACCATCACGGCGACCGCGCCCACATCGTACGCCTTTTTG
Organism: Caldilineaceae bacterium; assembly: GCA_012032975.1. Next base: position 3,343 of record JAAUPU010000558.1, read on the forward strand.
ATCAGCGCGGGATCGTTCCACGCCACGCGGATCATGGGCGCCACGCCGTTTTGCCGCGCCAGGACAGGCAGCACCTCCAACGCCTCGGAGCCATAGGGCGCGTGCTCGGTGTCCATCCAGATGAAATCGATGCCAGTACGACAGGTCGCCGCGGTCACGCCGGCCGTCGGCGCGGAGAGTGCAGTGCCAAGCACCAGCTCGCCATTGGCCAGCTTCTGCTTCAGTGGGTTTGGGTACATGGGTTTCCTCTTGTGTGTTTGATTTCGACTGAACCAGGCGGTCCAGAAGGTTTCTCAAAAAGTCAGGCGAATCCAAAACAAAGAGCATCCACCAAGGGCACGATGAAACACGAAAAT
>JAAUPU010000023.1 GCA_012032975.1 Caldilineaceae bacterium
GCCGGTGCTTGTCGGCGATCTTCCGTCGATCCGGTTAAAAACGGCCCAGTTCTCCCCAATCTCATGAGTTATCCACAGGGTTATCCCCCTTTTCCACAGAGTTGACGTTTGTCGCTTGCCGGATGGACCGGAACACTATTAAAATCTATACCCTTGACCCAAGATGGTGGCAGTGACAGGACTGGAGCGTTGACCAATAACCTGCTGTTCAATAGGCAACTGCTGGCGGTTGTCGCCGTGCTGTTGGCTTTGCTCGTCGTAGGTACATCCGGGTACGTGATTCTGGAAGGGTGGCATTGGCGGGACGCCCTCTTCATGACCATTATCACGCTGAGTACGGTCGGCTATGGAGAAATTGCGCCGCTCAGCGCCAGGGGCGTCTTCTTTAGCATGGTATTGATCGTATTGGGTGTGAGCGCCGCCGCCTACACATTTAGCACGGTCACCGATTATATTGTTGCCGGCGAATTACGCGGCGTGTTGCGGAGACAGAGAATGACCAAGGCTATTCGGAAAATGCGTGGCCATTATGTAATCTGTGGCTATGGTCGTGTAGGACGACAGGTTGTGGAGGGGCTGCGCGCCAATCACTTCGACATCGTTGTCATCGATGCCGACCCGGTCCATGTCGCCGAACTGGACCTCATGGACATTCATTATGTGGTTGGAAATGCTGCGGATGACGACATGCTGGTCCAAGCCGGCATCGAATGGGCATCTGGTCTCTGCACCTGCCTGCCCGACGATGCGACCAATGTCTTTGCCATTTTAGGAGCGCGTGCGTTGAACCCCAATCTGTACATCGTGTCGCGCAGCAACCAGCCGGAAAGCGAACCAAAGCTGCGCATTGCCGGCGCCAACAAGGTCATCAATCCCTACCTAATCACCGGACATCGAATGGCCGCGCAGTTGCTCCACCCCGGTGCAGTCGAGTTTCTCGATGTGGTCATGCGCCGCGGTGACCTGGAGCTACGGATTGAAGAGATCATCATTGCTCCAGGCTCCTTTATGGACGAAAAAACCGTGGCAGATTGCCATGTGCGCCATAACACCGGGGCAAACATCCTGGCTGTACGTCGCGCCGATGGCGCACTCTTCACCAACGTGCGCTCGGATTTTGGCCTTCATGCCGGGGATGGGCTGATCAGCCTGGGCACGGCGACACAACTCTCGGGGCTGGCGCGTCTCGCCGGCGATGAGAACACCAAGCTGCACATGGTCGACACAACCCAGTAGACTTCTTTACATAACCATCAAAGGTTGCTCAGATTACTTGTCAGCCGCCCGATCTTCGAGTACAATATCCGCGCAACTATGCATGGCCACAGGAGGAAGCCTTTCCTCATAAGGAGCCTGCGTTTCGGTGATTCACCCTTTTCAGATCGGTGACATTTTATTGGTCCATCGTTTGGGACGCCAGGCGACCAGACTAAACACCATACAATCTCTTCTGGAACCCTACTCTGCCCTGTGGAGTTCGTTGGCCACAGTTGCCCCCTGGAATGATGGCAAACGCTCGATGTTTGTCCTGCGCCAGCAGGGCCACGAATTGGCCCGCGCTGGGTATCTTCAGGCACTCAAACGCCCATACCGTCCCGAATCAGACATTGTGATGCTTGCGCCTGGGCTGGACAGAGCCTGGGGCACCCCGCGATCTGGGAAAAGCTCCTCTCCCACTACATCCACGAGGCAACCCAACACGCCATTGAGCGCATTTATGATCGATGCGCCGGACCAAGCCGTTGCCGGTGACCTCATTCGAACACGTCGGCTTCAAAGTCTTTGCCCGGCAGACAATCTGGCGTCTGCCCGCCCATCGCGCCGACAACCATGATCAGACATACTCCGCCACGATTCGACCGGCAACCAAGCAGGACGAATGGGGAATCCAGCGGCTCTATGCCAACGTCGTTCCGCCCAATGTTCAACAGGCTGAAGGCGCAACAAATGGCCACAAAGCAAACGAACAAACAGTGGCGCCGCCGCTGTCGTGTTACGGACCCAGCGGGTGCGCGGCTTTTGTGCTGGAAGAAAAACAAGATGTGGCTGGCTATTTCCAGATTGCTCGCGGCTCCATCGGCTGTTGGTTGCAACTCTGGACCGACACCCACGACCCGGACACCGCGCGGATCCATCAGATGTTGCGGTTCGCGCTCTGCCACATTCAACAACACATCCCGAGACGCCATATTTACATTGGGGTCTCCGATTACCAGGGCGGAATGGGGTCAGTCCTGGATGAGTATGGTTTCGCCCCCTTCACAGATCGAGCCAAAATGGTGAAGCACCTTCTGCAATGGGTAAGAGAGCCCAGTGTTCTCTCCGTGCCCATTCTGGAATCGGTAGCTGGTGTGGTGCCGAGCCAATTTGTCGAACCATCGATAGAACCGCGCAAACTTCTTCATGCTCGGACGTTGGGAACCGACACTCAAGGGTCATCGTCCCTTGCCCAGCACAGAGTTTCCGTTCACCATCGACCGCGACGCAAGGAGACATCCGTTGCCAATCTGTCTACCAGAAAATCCGGCCACCCATGCCTGTCGTCAGGGTGAGATGCCGCTGGTCGACACCAGATGGATGTGCGCAAACCATCCAACCTCCAACTCTCTGATTTGACGCTGGCGTATATCGTCGACAATGTGACCGATCGATGGGGCATGAAAACGTCAGCCTTTAGCCAAAAAGTGACGGGATCGCTATCAACAACTTAGACATGACTACACTACAGATTACAGATGATCTAGAGCTGCTGTTGGACATCTTGCCCGAGCGCATCCGCTCTTCGCTGCTAGAGATGGAAAACATCACCGACCTACTCGAAGTCGTGATGGACTTGGGACGCATTCCTGAAGCACGCTTTACCCACGGCGAGATGTACTTGGGTCAATTGGAAGTGAGCAGCGCCGATCTAGCAATGGTGATTGGGCAGATCGGCGAGTTTGGCGCAGACAATCGCGCTGGCATCGAACGGACACTGCATCGCATCTCTGCCATTCGCAACCGCAAAGGCGACGTGATCGGGCTGACTTGCCGCGTCGGGCGCGCCGTCTTTGGCACCATCGAAATCATCAAAGACATCGTGACGGGAGACAACAGCATCCTGTTGTTGGGTCGCCCAGGCGTTGGCAAGACGACCCTGCTCCGCGAAGCGGCGCGCGTGCGCGGCGAGCAAAAGCGCGTCGTGATTGTGGACACCAGCAACGAAATTGCCGGCGATGGCGATATCCCCCATCCAGCGATTGGTCGCTCGCGGCGTATGCAAGTGCCCAAACCCGATCTCCAGCACGAGGTGATGATCGAAGCCGTCGAGAACCACATGCCCGAGGTCATCATCATCGATGAGATCGGGCGCGAGTTGGAAGCAGTGGCGGCGCGCACCATTGCCGAGCGTGGCGTACAACTCGTCGGAACCGCCCACGGCAATACGCTCGAGAACTTGCTCATGAACCCGACCTTGAGCGACCTGGTCGGCGGCATCGAATCGGTGACACTTTCCGATGAGGAGGCCCGCCGTCGTGGCACCCAGAAGAGCGTGTTGGAACGCAAAGCACCGCCCACCTTTGATGTCTTGATCGAGATCAAAGACCGGCAACGGATGGCCATCCACCACGACGTGGCCGCGGCTGTAGACGCCCTGCTGCGCGGCCAGACGCTCACGCCAGAAGTGCGCTTTGTGGACGAAAATGGCGAAGTGCAGATCACTCAGGCAGTTGAGAACGGACGCATGGGTGCGTTCGATGGGCCGCAAGGCAACTCGCAAAGACGGCGGCGCGGCCGGGGCGGCGAAAATGGCAATGGACGGCGCGGCGACCACGGGTCGGAGCTGAATGGCAACGATGACAACCTGATCGAAGTGGGCGAGAGCGGCGGAATTGCCAAGCAGAACCAGGCCGAAACACTCAAGCCGCTGCGCATCCTGCCCTATGGCATCGGCCAGAATCGGCTGCGCTCGGCTGCCAAGAGCCTGAACGCCCCGATCACCTTGGTCGAAGACCTCTCGGCGGCAGATGTAGTTATGACCCTCAAGAACTACTATCGCCAGAAGCCGCAGCCCATTGTTGATGCCGAGCGGCGCAATATCCCGATCTACATCTTGCGTAGCAACACGGTGGTCCAGATGGAGCAATGTCTGATCGACATCTTCCATCTGCAAAGCAATCCGGTGGACGCATTTCACGAGGCGATGCGAGAGACCCAAGAAGGCATCCAGCGTGTGTTGAGCGGCGCCAGCGATACTGAACTCCGGCCACAGTCCGCAGCCATTCGCAGCCAACAACACCAATTGGCGCGGGCGGCCAACCTGGTCAGCCATAGCTACGGGCGGGAACCGTACCGGCGTGTGCGCATCTTCCGCAAATAGAGGCAACGCCATCTAGTGGGCAGATTCATCACCTTCGAGGGGCCAGAGGGAAGCGGCAAGACAACACAGATTCGGCTGCTTTGCGCGCGCCTTGTCGAGGAAGGATATCAGGTTCTCGCCACCCGCGAACCAGGCGGCACGCGCATCGGCAACGGTGTCCGCGAGCTGCTGCTCGACCGAGAGCATACCGAGATGAGCCCACGCGCCGAAGCCCTGCTTTTTAATGCCGCACGCGCCCCAGTTGGTCGACGAGGTAATCCGCCCGGCGCTCGACAGAGATTCCGTCGTGCTCTGCGACCGCTTCGCAGACAGCACGCTTGCGTATCAAGGGTATGGATATGGCCAGGATCTGGCGGCATTGCGATCGCTGGCGGCATTCGCCACGCACACGCTCCAGCCAGATCTGACCATCTATCTCGACATCGACCCGCTCGAAGGGCTGATGCGCAAACAGGCCGATGACCCGGTCGAATGGAACCGGATGGAGGAGCACGCGTTGGCTTTTCATCGTGCGGTTCGCGCGGGCTATCTCGAACTTGCCAAAGCGGACGACCAACGCTGGTTGCTGTTGGATGCAACCCAGGCGTTCGACAGGATTCAGGCAGCGATTGTGGCGCGGGTGCTGCCGATCTGCGCTGAACTGCCCATTGTCGGCCAGCGCTAACTCATTACCAGTCAGGAACAATAGGCCGATGAAGCTGATCATGGCGATCATCCACAGCGACGACAGCCGCAACCTGCTCGATCAGTTGGCGCGGCTGGGTTATTCGGCCACGGTCACGCGGTCGGCCGGCGGCGTGCTGCATATGGCCAACACGACGGTCTTTTGTGGAGTGCAAGACGAGCAAGTCGACAATGTGCTGGCAATCATCCGCGAGAGTTGCCCTGCGCGCGTTCAATATGTTACACCGCTGCCGCCAGTCATGGAGCCGGGGGAGGTACACATCCCAACACCGGTAGAAAAGCAAATGGGCGGCGCCACCATCTTTGTGCTGGACGTCGCCCATTTTGAACGTGTATGACAAACCGATGTTGGCGATCTCCGTTGGCCGAAATTGGAGATCGAGGGAGAGGAGATTCGTGAGGACGAGTCCCACGATCTCCAATCTCAAGATGATCTCCGCCTAATCCGGCAGCATCGAATCCATCCCACCACCGTATCCACCGTCAAAGCCTCCACCGAATCCACCTCCACCAAATCCGTCTCCGCCCATTTCATCTCCCATATCCGGCATTGACTCCTCGATAGAGTCCGGGCTTTCGCCAGACTCCAGCCGACCGATCACCTCGTTCATCTCGGCATCCAACGGCTCGCCCATTTCGTCGCTCATGCGACGCATAAAATGGGCCAGCGCGCGCGGGTCTTCGCTCTCCAGGCCAGACAACAACGACGGATCGTCGGCCAGCGCATCCATGCGGCTGTCTTCAGATTTCATGACGGCGACCCGGCTGACCAGTCGTCTAAGATGGGAGCCTTCACAGATCGGACAACGGGCGGCTTCGTCGCTGGCCACGCTGATGGTGCGAAAAAAGACGCTGACGCGTTTGCGGCAGTCGAGACATGCGTATTCATAAATTGGCATCATTTTCCTCCTGAAGGGGAATCAGAACCTGGAGCCACAGATTTCACAACGAGGCTCAAAACACGTATACTTTCACCCAACCCAGGCGTCAGTGGGTTGGACATTTTCCAGTCTCTTTGCTCGGAATGGGTGGATTATACAAAGCGCTAAGGATGGGAGCAAGAACGCATGGCAGTGCCTGACATCGACCAGGAAATCGACGCTCTCTATGAGAGCCTGAGTTACCCCAGGCCTGTGCTGGTCGTGCTTTCCGGTCCTAGCGGCGTCGGCAAAGACGCCACTCTGGATCTGATGCAGACCATCGGTCACAACTTCCACTTCGTGGTCACGGCGACCACGAGGCCGATTCGACCCGATGAAGTCGATGGCAAAGATTACCACTTCGTGACGGTGGCGAATTCGCCGAGATGATCGAAGCCGGTGAGTTGCTCGAATATGCGGTCGTCTACGGAGACTACAAAGGCATCCCAAAGCGCCATGTGCGCGAGGCGTTGGAGAGCGGGCTGGATGTGATCATGCGCATCGACGTACAGGGCGCCGCAACCTTGCGTAAACTGGTCCCAAATGCCGTGACCATCTTCCTCACCGCGGAGAGCGAAGAAGAGCTGGTTCGTCGCCTCTCCGAGCGCAAGACCGAGTCGGTGGACAAGTTGAAGATGCGTATTGCCACCGCCCGGCAGGAGCTTAACCGCATTATTGAGTTTGACTATGTGGTCGTCAACCGGGAGAACGAGCTACAGACCACCGTCGAGCAGGTGTTGAGCATCATCAAGTCGGAGAAATGTCGCATCGACTGGTCGCCGGTCAGCCTGTGATGCAAACAGCAAGAGGAACCGAACCAGCGTGAACGACCCCAATATCTACCCGCCTGCCCAGAGCGCTCCACCGACGCCGCCCCGTGTTCAGTTCTTCATCCAGATTGCGCCGCCTTTGGTCACGCGCATCCTTCTCGTCCTCAACGTACTCGTCTTTGTGGGCATGATCGTCTATGGCTATCTGATCTACGGACAGATCAACGGGTCCGAATATATGCCGGTGCTCGTTGATTTTGGCGCCAAGGTCAACCCTCTTGTCGCCAGCGGCGAAACATGGCGGCTCTTCACCGCCATGTTTATCCACATCGGCGTGATCCATCTGCTCTTCAATCTCTATGCGTTGAATGCGCTGGGGCCAATGGTCGAGGGCTATTATGGCCATCTGCGCTTTACGGCCATTTACCTCGTCGGAGGGCTTTTCGGCAGCTTGGCCAGCTATGCCTTTTCGCCAGTGCCCTCCGCTGGCGCTTCCGGCGCGATCTTTGGGCTGGCTGGCGCTATCCTGGTCTACTTCCTGCGCTATCGGGAAAACTTCGGGGCGCGGGGCCGGGCGATCCTGCAGAACATGCTCGTGGTGATCGGCATCAATCTCGTTCTTGGGCTTAGCCTGCCGGGGATCGACAATTGGGGTCATATGGGTGGATTGGTAGGCGGCGCGCTGGTCGCCTGGGGCGTTACCCCGCGCTATACCGCGCCCACCGCCGGGCTACCGCTTGGACCCAGCCCACTTGCCGAAGAACCACGGACCTGGTTCGAGACGGGATGGGTACTGTTTTGCATCGCGATGCTGGCCTTTGGGGTGCAGTGGATCACCAACAATCCCCTCGTCTAGACATTCCATTCCCCCAGCCCTTTTGTGACCCACCTGGAATTGACCGATGGAGAACCCGATGGATTTCCCACGCATGAGTGGCGTTCTTTGCATCCGACCAGTTTGCCCGGGCGCTATGGCATTGGCAGCTTCAATGAGGCGGCCTACGCATGGGTGGACTTTCTCAGCCGCACCCACCAGAGCCTCTGGCAGCTCCTCCCGCTCGGGCCAACCGGCTATGGCGACAGCCCGTATCAGAGTTTTAGTTCCTTCGCAGGCAACCCATATCTGATCAGTCTGGAAGAATTGGTCCAGGATGGATTGTTGGATCAGGACGCATTGGCCCAGGCGCCAGATTTCCCCACAGACCGGGTCGATTTCGGCGCAATCTATGCGTGGAAATTGCCACTTTTGGCGGCAGCCGCACGTGTCTTCGACGAGCGGGCCAGCGCGGAACAGCAAGAAGAATTCGCCCATTTCTGCACAGAACAACGGGAATGGTTGGACGACTTCGCGCTCTTCATGGCACTGAAGGACGCCCACAACGGTCTTCCCTGGAATCAGTGGGGGATGCCGTTGCGCAGCCGAGAGCCTGCCGCGCTTGCAACGGCGACGGAGGAACATTCAGCCGCTGTTCATGCCCACAAATTCAATCAGTGGCTCTTCTACCGTCAGTGGAACCACCTGAAGGCATATGCCAACGAAAAACAGATTCGAATCGTCGGCGATATCCCCATCTTCGTGGCCATGGACAGCAGCGACGCCTGGACAAACCCGGACGAGTTTTTTCTGGATGAGGCGTACCAGCCCACGGTTGTCGCCGGTGTGCCGCCGGACTACTTCAGCGAAACCGGCCAGTTGTGGGGCAACCCGCTTTACCGCTGGGATCTCATGCGACGAAATCGTTACATCTGGTGGATTCGTCGCATTCAGGCCGCGTTGCGCCTTTACGACATCGTACGCATCGACCATTTCCGTGGATTTGCCGGATATTGGGAAGTGCCGGCCGGTGAAACCACCGCGGTCAACGGGCGCTGGGTCAGAGGTCCGGGTGTTTCCTTCTTTTCAGCCGTTCGCCATGCGCTGCGCAATTTGCCCATCATCGCCGAAGATCTGGGCGAGATCACGCCGGACGTCATCAAATTGCGCGATCGTTTCGATCTGCCGGGCATGAAAGTATTGCAATTCGCCTTCAGTACAGATGCCAGCGACAAATTCCTTCCTCACAATTACACCTCAAATTTCGTCGTCTATTCCGGCACCCACGACAACGACACAACCCGTGGCTGGTACGAACAGAGCGCAAACGACCATGAGCGCGACTTCTTTCGACGCTATTGCCGTAGCGACGGCAGCAATGCGGCCTGGAATCTGATCGAAAGCGCCTTTCGCAGCGTCGCGGTGATGGCCCTCGCTCCACTCCAAGACCTCCTCGACCTGGGCAGCGAATCTCGTATGAATCTGCCGGGGCGGGCGGGCGGTAACTGGGGTTGGCGCTATCAAACGGAACAGCTGACCGACGCCATCGCCGAGCGGCTGCAAGAGATCACGCTGGTATATGGCCGAGCGCCGGAGACATACGCCGGAAAAGAGCCTGAGAGCGGTGGGCAACAGGGTCAGGCGCACTCCGGCGCCGATGAACGTTAGTCTGAGGTCAGCACGAAAAACGGGGCTGATTAGCGGGGGTGAATCAGTCTTGAGCCAGGGCTATTCGCTACGAAAATCGCCCACAGTCGCATCCTCCAGCCCACGCATCAGATCGGCGCTGCGCAAGATGATGGTGGTCCCGCGCAGACCTGAGCCGATGGAGACCTCCTCTTGGCCTGTCACGCTCTCGTCCACGTAGATCGGCAGCGGTGAAGGCAAACCAAAGGGCGAGACAGCGCCAATCTCGTATCCTGTCACCGTCAGCACCTCGCTCTGGCTGGCCATTGAAATGCGCGACTGGCCAACAGTCTTCCGCAACGCTTTCCAGGCAATCTGCTCTGGGCCAGCCACCAGGACCATCGCATAGCGATCCTTGCCCAGGCGGAAGAGAATACTGCGCACCACCTGTTCCGGCGTCTGTCCGCGTTCGCTTGCAGCCTGTTCCAGCGAATCCACTGGCCCCGGGTGGCGATAAAGACGAAATGGGATCCTCTTTACCTCCAATGCCAGGGCAACAGGGGCGGTTGCCTCATTCGTCGTCTTTGCCATCCCATCGCATCCATTTCGCTGGGGCACAGATTCAATCATTCAAGAGCCAGAGCGAGGCCTGTTGGCAGGGATTCACCGAACATCCAGTCTCGTTCTTCCTGGCTTTCAGAACTGTGGGAATCCAATAGCAGGCCCTGATAGCGCTCGGCGTGGCGCGTTTTGCCATCCAGGCGACAATCTCGTCACGGAGATCTTGCGGGATATCGCGCATGCGGTCGCCAGTGTAGCGGGCCATGACGATCAGCGCATGGGCGAGACTGTCGCTTGGTTCCCAGGCCAGGTCCAACAGAGCGCGCAGCCATTCAACTGCCGTGGCGCTGGGGACCAGGCGATCTAGCGGACCATAGATCGTGTTGCGTGCGCCGAAACGACTCAGCGCCCAAAGTTCCTGGGGTTTGGGCTTGGACTCGGTCAGCCTTGCCAGCAACAGTTCGCCAAGCCCCACTTTCTCTCCAGCCGGCAGCCACTCCAAATTGGCCAACATCATCCAGATCTCGGTCTCCTCGCCGGCGCTGACATGGCCCGAAAACTTGGCGCCAGCCTTGCGTTTACGTTTCTTGGTCTGCTGCAATGCGGAACGAACCTGATGAAAGACCTCAAGTTGTTGGCCCGCTTTCAGACCGCCAGCGACCCGTCGCCAGAAAATCCACCATTCGGTCCGGTTTTGGGGCGCCCTGGCAAAGGCAGGCCCTTGAAAATGCAGCTTCCATATCTGCTTGATCCGCCATTCGTCCAGTGGATCGCCATAGCCAGGGCGCAGGCAATAGCCGAGCAGATTGAGCCAACGAATCTCATGTTCGGGCGAACGGCCGCGAGTCTCGCCTACCTCGATCAGTGCGTCGGCCAGTTGGCGAATCAGCGCGGTCGGCCACGCCTCTTTGGGGAGTTCAAACAACTCTTCCAGAATTCTGCGGATCCGCTCGGGCGACTCGCCATCCTCGCCGTCGCCGTTGAAGACGCGCCGGATCGCCTCCTGTGCGAGTTCGACAACGGTCTGGTCCACGGTGTCTGCTACTGCGATTTGCGTGGCGTTCTCCGGTGTGTGGCGGACATCAAATTGAAGCTGCCAACGGTGACTGCTCTGCTGCGACTGGCACCAGACCTCCAGCGTGCCGATCTCGGTCAAACGGACGGCCAATTGCACCGGCAACTGCTGGGCCTCCCCCTTCTTGCCATAGCGCAGAACCGTGCGAATCGGCGGCAAGACACTGACTTCGCCTGGCGATAACTCAACCACCTGACCGAGGCGATCACCTAGCCGCGTGCTGGAAGTAAAGACCTGAAATTCAACGGGTTGGTTGGTGCGCGCCGCAAACTCCGGTTCAGCCAGAGTCACCTCAAAACCCTCTTCCATGCCTCGCGGCGCAAGACAGACGGCTGGCTGTTTGTCTGCCGCGCCTTTTCGTTCTGTGGCGACGCCGACGTAGTAAGCCGCGGGCTACCACTACCAATCCGTACACCCCAGC
>JAAUPU010000559.1 GCA_012032975.1 Caldilineaceae bacterium
GCCACCGTCGCGTTCAATTCATGGTCATCGCAGAGCACGACGAGCGCAGAGCCCTCCGGGGCGAGCTGGTCTTCGAGCTTTTGCAGGCTACCATCGCTCATGCCGAGGTGATCTGTACCTGCCCGGCCCGCAACGCCACCGAGAACCCCGCCACCAACAGCACCCACAAGCAGGGAGAGACCACCGGTTACCCCCGCCGCAACCAGGCCAACCGCGCCGCCGATCAGGGCGCCGCGCCGCGAACGCGTGTTGTGATAATGCTTGGTCTCTACTTTTCCCTCAGCGCCGTGGGTCACGCGGCCCATCGTGCCCAACTTGATATCGTCGTTGGCCTTGTCCCAATTCATCAGAGAATCGGCCGCAGCGTCAGCCTTTTCGGGGCTTTCGAAAAATGCAACGACGACTTGTTCGTTCAGATCTTCAGACATAAAGGCTCCTCCCATGCTAAGCATTCATCTACGGACGTTTGACAGTCAATCTCTTTTTTTCCTCGTTTTATCTTCTCGCTTCATGCCTACAGATTGTAGACCCTGTTCAGCCATTGTGCAACCCATTATCCGAGCGGCTCCGCGCCGACTGGAGCGGGCGGGTTCATGCAGGCTTTGGCCAGATCAATCCCGGCCTGGTTCATGGGAAGGCTTACGCCTGTCACGCCCACCTCGACCATAGCCTGATGCACTGCCTCATCGCGGATCAGCGCATTGACCGGGCCAGTGAAGCCATGCTTGCGCAGCTGTTTTGTCGCAAAGATGCTGCCGTTGTGGTCCGGTGTGGCCAGCAGCACACCCTCCAACCGGGCCATATCCAATCCTTCCCAAAGTTCCGGATCCTTCTCGTCGCCAAATATGACGCGTCGTCCCGCGGCCAGGTGCGCCTCGATCTTGGCCGGGTCAGAGTCCAAACCCAGCGGGCGACCGCCGTTTTCGATGATGTAGTCGTAGGCCGCCGTGCCCACCCGTCCCATGCCGACGATCAGGATCTCGGTGCGACCCAGGGCATGGGGCTGCTCATCCGGGTGCATCACCGTGTGGCGTTCGAAGTGTACGAGCAGCTTTTCATAACGCGCCCAGAGCGCATTCGCCGAGCCGCTGAGCGGGGCGTTCAGCGCATACGAGATCGCAACCAGCAGGCCAATCACCACCACGTACGATTCTGGCATCATGCCGCTGTAGGCCGCGGAAGCGCCGACGATGAGCGCAAACTCGCTGTATGCGGTGAGCGTCACGCTGGCCATAAACGCGGTGCGGGCGCGCAGCCGAAAGAGGGCAAAGAGGGCAAAAAAGAGCACGCCTTTGAGCGGCAAGAGCAGCAGAAACAGCGCCAACGTAGAGAGATCGTCTACGGTTGGAAGACCGGCCAGCCCAACCTGCAGAAAGAACGCGACCAGAAAAACTTCCTTGATCCCCCACAGCTTTTCGTACAACTCGTCGGATCGTTCGTGGCCGGCCAGCAAGATGCCAGCGACCAGCGCCCCCAGCTTGGGGCTAAGTCCGGCGAACTCGAAGAGCGCGCCGACGCCGACGGCGACCAGCAGACCATAGATCAGCATCAATTCGTCGTGACCGCTGAGTTGCAGACAGCGGGTCAGCAACGGGCGCAAGAGCGGCAAAAGGAGGAGGGCAAACGCCCAGATGTTTGGCGATTCGTCGCCGGTAAAGGCCAACAGCACCACGGCAATCAGATCCTGCAGGATAAGGATGCCGATCGCGATTCGCCCATGATACGCGTCGAGTTCGCCGCGGGCCTCCAACGACTTGGCGGTCAAGACAGTGCTGGAAAAGGCCAGCCCCGTGGCCACCAACAGCGCGGCGCAACGGCGAAAGGCCCAAGGCCACGAGCAACGCACCAAACAAGGTCACGCTGATGACGAGATGAATCGTGCCTACGCCCAACACCTCCGGGCGCAACATGTTCTTCACACGGATATGCAGCCCCACGGTGAAGAGCAGGAAGATCACGCCGTAGTCGCCGATGACGACCAGCGCCGGCGTCGCGGTCACGCCAAATGCCGCGAGCACCAGCCCTGCGGCCAAGAAACCGACCAGAACGGGCAGGCGCAATGCTTTGGCCCCTAGCCCCGCGGTATATGCTGAAGCCAACCAGAATGCTTCCACGTCCCTCCCAACTGCCTAGATCTGAGCGCGCCATTTTCCAAAACCAGTAGTGTACGATTTTGCTCACGCGAAGCCGCGAAGACGCAAAATTGAACTGGGACGACTTCGCATTTTTCGCGGCTTTGCGTGAGATGTGTAGAGATTCGTGAAGTGCTGAAATCTGGTTTATCCGTAAATCTTGAGGTTGGAGATGCGGTCGAAGTGACGTCTGTTCTGGGTAACCAGAGTGAGGTTATGCTCGATTGCAGTTGCGGCAATCAGGATGTCTAAATCACCGATGATTTGCCCCTTTGCCCTGAGTTCGCCGCGGATTTGGGCAAAGAGCTTCAGAGTATGTAGAGTCAGCGGGAGAGTTTCGGCAACCTCGAGAAATGCCTGAAAGATTTGTTCATGGCGCGCTGAATCTCGGCCAAAGTAGATACCCTCATAGATTTCTCCAAAGGTAATCAGGCTGATGGCAATTCCTGGGCGGACAAGGCTTTCCAAGAGTTGATCGGCCGTTGCCGTTCCTTTGAGATAGTCAATTACCCAATCTGAATCGATCAAGTAGTTCATAGAGCGACCGGTGGTCGTGAGGACTTGCGGCTCTCGTAGATGCTATTTTTGAGGGTTTCGGTATCAACGTCAGCCCATCCACCGGCAGCAGAACGAAACGCCTTGTATGAGTCGTCCGACAAGGGGCGCGCACTCTTTGGTGTTGCGACACTCAAGGCAACAACTCCACCTGAAGCGTTTTCAACCAAAAGTTCTTCTCCCGTATTCAGGACGCGGGCAAAGATGCTCACTAAATTTTTAGAGAATTCATCAAATGGAATTCGTTCTCGCTCAGTCGTCATGTGATCACCTCCGAAACATAGTATACCACCAAAAGTAAAACTCAACTCTCCATGCAAGTAACGCCTCGCACCTCGATCTTGCTCTTGATCACGACCATCCCCATCGCCGCGATCGGGGTCTCCGAGCGCTTTGTCTGGCTGGTCGTCGGCTGGCTGGCGCTGCTGCTGGCGGCGTTGCTGGCCGACTGGCGGCTGACCCCCGGCAAGTCACTGTGGCAACTGACGCGCAGCCACGATGATCGGCTTTCGTTGGCCGCACAGAACCGCGTCGCGGTCGAGGTGCGGCTGCGACAAGGCGTGCGTCCGCTGAAGGTCTGGCTGCGCGACGAGCCGCCGGTCGCTTTCGGCATGGCCGATTCCGACCGGGTGTTGAGCGGGAAAGTCACGCCGGGCGTCGCCGAGACTTTTGTCTATCATGTGCGCCCACCCCGCCGCGGGGACTATTCCTTTGGCAACCTGAATCTTCGCTGGGAATCGGTGCTGGGGCTATTTCGCCGTCAGGCACTTTTCGAGGCGTCGCGGCCGGTCAAGGTCTATCCCAACCTGGTCGATGTCAAGAAGTACGATCTGCTCCTGCGCAGAATCGGCTCTGGGAACTGGGACTGCGCAACGCACGCATCTTTGGCAGCGGCAGCGAATTCGAGCGGCTGCGCGACTATCAGCCCGACGACGAATACCGGCGTATCAACTGGAAGGCGACCGCACGTCGCGGCAAGCCGATCAGCATCGAGTTCGAGAC
>JAAUPU010000560.1 GCA_012032975.1 Caldilineaceae bacterium
GATTACTGAGGAAATTTGTGAGGAGGTTTACGGATGGCAGCAGAGGGACATCGAGAGCAGGCAAAGGGAGAGGGCAGCGTACCCATCGCGATTGTCACGGTCAGCGACACACGGACGCCCGAGACCGACGTGAGCGGCCAGACGATCCGCGAATTGGCCATGGTCGCGGGCCATGTGGTCGTCGATTATCGCATCGTTCAGGATGAACCGGAACAGGTGAAGCGAGCATTGGAAGAGTTTTCAGCGGGGCTGGCGCGGCTCGTCATCTTCAATGGTGGCACGGGCATCAGCCGCCGCGACCGTACTTACGACGTGATCAGCCAGGCGTTGGAGAAGACGTTGCCCGGCTTTGGCGAGATCTTTCGCATGTTGAGCTATCAGGAAGTGGGGGCGGCGGCTATGCTGAGCCGCGCCACTGCCGGCGTCTACCGAGAGACGGTCGTGGTCAGCACGCCCGGTTCGCCCAATGCGGTGCGCCTGGCCATGGAAAAGTTGATCCTGCCGGAGATGCAACATCTGGCCTGGGAGTTGACACGGTAGGGGAGAATCGGCGATTCACCCGATTTCAGTACTTCACGAATCTCTACAGATCTCACACGAAAGATCTCACGCGAAGCCGCGAAAAACGCGAAGTCGTCCCAATTCAATTTTGCGTCTTCGCGGCTTCGCGTGATCAAAATCGTGAATTGCTGGATTTGGTCCCAGGCGAAGGGGCGCGACCCAGGGCCGAGAGGGGTTATGGCCTGTCGAAACGATAGACCATCCGCCCCTCTGATTCCGGCGCGTAGTGGCCGTAGATCAACGGGCCGGCATCCAGAACCCGCGGCAACAATTCGTAGAGATCGTCCACCAGCGGGAGCGTCTGCAACTTGCCGGCAGGAATCCATTCTGGCATCCCCTCGACGCTGGCGCGCAAGAGGCGCGAGGGCGCTTCGCCGCGAAGACAAACATCATCACGCCGCTGTCAGCAGCGACCTGGATATTGACAACAGCCCGCAGCGTCAACCGTTCGACGACCAGACCGGTCTCCTCGTTCACCTCGCGCAACGCCGCCGCGTGAACATCCTCGCCCGCCTCCACATGGCCGCCCAGCCCGTTGTATTTGCCTGCCCAGAGTCGTTTGTCCACGGCTCCTTTGAGCAACAACACCTCTTGCTCGCCTGAATCGGGATGGCTGCTGGTCAGGAAGATCAGGCTGCGCGGGATGGTTCGATAGCGCTGTGGCCCTGCCTCGACCACCCCTTGATCGTCGGCTTTCATCCGCTAGAATTCCCAGCGTGCAACCGTGACCTCATCGAGATACGCCTCGTCTACTTCTGCGCCACAACCGGGCGCGGTCGGCACGGTCAATGTGCTGTCATCGTTGAGCGAGAATGGGTTGTGGACGATGTCGCGGGCGTAGTAGCGGTCATTGGCGCTGATGTCGCCGGGCAGGCTGAAGTTGGGCAAGCTGGCCAGCGAGACGCTGAAGGCGCGGCCGATGCCGGTCTCCAACATGCCGCCGTGCCAGACCGCAATCCCATTGGCCTGTGCGAGATCGTGGATACGTTTAGAATCGGCCAGCCCGCCGATGCGCGAGGGTTTGACATTGATGATGTCGCAGGCGTTCATCTCGATGGCCCAGCGCGCATGTTCTGGCGAGACAATGCTTTCGTCCAGACAGAGTGGCGTGCGCAGATGGGGCTTGAGTTTGGCGTGGTCGAAGATGTCGTCGTGGGCCAGCGGCTGCTCGATCAGCAGGAGACCGAATTGGTCCAGCTCGGCCAGATGGTCGGCGTCGGAGAGGTGATAGATGCTGTTGGCGTCCACTTGAAGCAGCAGATCGGGCCAGGCTTCGCGCACGGCCGCCGTGGGTTCGATGTCCCAACCTGGCTTGATCTTGAGCTTGATGCGCGTATAACCGTCATCGAGATAGTCGCCCACCACCTGCAACAGCGTGTCGATATCCTTCTGGATGCCGACGCTGACGCCCACCGCCACCCGGTCACGCGTGCCGCCGAGCATGTCGGCGAGACTCCGGCCTTCCTTCTTGCCAAAGAAATCCCAGGCTGCAAACTCCAGCCCCGCCTTGGCCATGCGATTGCCGCGCACCTTGGCGAAGGCGGGCGTCACATCTTCGGGGCTGTTTAACTCGGTCGCCATCAGCATGGGCACGAGAAAATCCCGCTGGATGCTGACCGCGGTGTGGTGGTTTTCCTCGTTGTAAAAGGGACTGGAGCCGACCGGCGACTCGCCCCATCCGGTGATGCCGTCGGCTTCGACGCGGAGGATGACGGCGTAGCTGCCCTCCTCGCGCCAGCCGCTGGTCTCGAAGGGTGAGACGTAGGGCAGTTGAACCTGACGGATTTCTACTCGTTCGATACGCATGGTTGATCCTTTGGTTGGGTGGATGCGTGAAGTTGGACTGATCTCGTTGGGCGTAGAGCATGGTGCGTGGACAAGTTCACGCACGACGTTCTACGCCCCAGTTTTTTTACACATATTCGCGCACCAGAATGTAACGCCAGCCCTGGTCGGCCATCTGGATGCAATCGACCAGTGTGTAGCCGGCGTGGAAAGCGTCTTCCAGCACGGTGCGCAGGTAGAGGCGCCAAGCCATGGAGAGGCCGCTGTCAGCTCGCCGAATCGCACCGATGTCCGCGGGAATGGGGACGGCCAGCGCTCTGCCATCCAAGGGAAGTTGCCCCGATTCTGGCGCTTCCAGACCATCTTCCCGGATGCAGCGCGGCAGCAGATGCATGAAGGCGATCTCCCACTCGGGGGTCGTGTCGCCGCGCGTCGATGTCGTGGAGAACATGGGGGCTGTTGAGCCGCCAGTCGACCTGGCAGCGGTCGCTGGGCACACCGCGGTTGAGGTCGTCCTGTAATTCGCCGTAGACGTTGCGCGCATAGGTGTTGCAGGTGGCGCCCAGCCGGTGGATATTGAAGACGCCGTTGGGTCGATAGAGCGGGTCATAGGTCCAGGTGACCCAGTCGGTCAAACCCTGGCGCAGCACGGCCTCGCGCTGGGCCAGCTTGAGCCGCAACCCCACGCGTTGACCCTGCCATTCGGGCAACACGCCCAACATGTGGCTGCACGCCTTCAGCTTTAGCAGGGGATTGGGCGAGGCGGCCTGGTCCACACGCTCCACACCGACGCCAAGCCACCAAAAAGCAGCGCCGACCATGCCGCCGGTGCCATTGACGAGGTGGGTCTGGTTAACGCCAGCGTTGAAGTTGGCGTTGGTGGCGACCGTGATTGCGTTGGTCCCAGCCGCGCTGGTCTGCGTTATGTCGTTGGTGAAGGTTGCGGCGGCTTGAGCGATCAGGGCCACGTTGCCTGCGTCGTTTTGATCGACTGGGGCAGCGTTTAGGACTACCGCACCGGTGAAGGTAACGGCCATCGCCACGTCGAGGGTGGTGTGTTTCGTCCCGAGTTGATCGGCGACAAATTCAGCGTGTTCGGATTCGTCGTAGCGCGGGTCGGGCATGCGCACCGTGAAGGTTTGCAAGTCGGGCTTATGTTTGATCGCGAGTGCGGCGAGGAGTGAGGAATCGACGCCGCCGGAGAGAAAACAGCCGAGCGGTACGTCGGCTTCGAGGCGCGACGCGACGGCGTTGTCGAGCAGTTTTTCGAATTCGGCCTGTGAGGTTTCGATTCGCGGGGATTTCGGAATGAATCGATCGGGATGGGCGGCGATGGTGGGGG
>JAAUPU010000561.1 GCA_012032975.1 Caldilineaceae bacterium
TTGTCCTCGAAGCTGTAGAGCTGACCCACGATCTCGTCGCCGCTCTTGGCGGTGTACAGCTCGAGCGACTCCAGCGGCGCGTAGCGATCGAGAAACTCGACCACCGTGAAGTTGAGGTGGGAAGAGATCGTCTGGACATTTTTGCCGAGATCGAGAAGCTGGTTCATGGCAAATCCTGAGTTTTAGAACGCTGGCGATCGACCGGGCGATCGACAACGATTCGAAGCGTCTACTGTAGGTAGTATAAAGAGAGGGAAATGAGGTGTCAATCAACAGCAACGTGCTGAACCGTTTGCGACTGGATTCAGGTCGCCACGCCTTGCCGATTTCATCAGCATGCGTTCGTCACCATGAACCAGTGTGCGTGTAGAAGCGTTTTTCCAGGAAGCATCCAGGTCAGCCGCGGATGACACAGATTCCGCAGCGGTCTATCGGTACAATGCGTGGTTGTATTCCAAAGAAGGCTGAACTGAACCTTTCGGATCGTTGGATGAATCATCGTCACGATAGATGGACCGTGGCCCGCTGGTGACCAGCTTGCTTCTGATCAACGGGGTTGACAATAACGGATGAGTGGAATATACTATGTCAACATGAAAATAATAGGGCAGCAGAACGATGGGGTTTTGTCAACATTTTCTGTAACTTCTTCAGGCACATCCAAATCTCCTCTGCGGAAATCCACATGATTGGTAACTCATTTCTCATATCCTCGCACCGAGTACGTGTGGCGAGTCTGGGCATCTTCTCGTGGTCTGGCCTTGTCCTGGTGGCGTGGCTTGGCTGCCTGGCACTGTTTGATGTCCAGCCACTCCATGCACAATCCACACCGGACTCTCGCTGGACGCTCTTTGCCCAGGAGAAAGAGGGGCTGATCTCCAACGATGTCACGACGATCCTGGTCAAGGATGGTGAACTATGGCTGGGGACGAATGAAGGGATCAGTCGCTACAACGGCGTCTGGACCTCCTTTCCCCGTGCCGCACGGGCCGGACAGGAGAGCTTGGGGCGCTCGGCGCCCGATGGACGGATTCAGGCATTGGCCGTCTCCGACAGGCCCGAAGGACTCTGGGCTGGTACGGCAACCGGCCAAATCGCTTTCTGGGACGGCAATGTTTGGTCAAACGCCGCGATGGCTGATGCTGAGGTTCTCGCACTGGCCGAAGTCGACGGGGTGCTTTGGGTCGGTACGGAGAATGGACTCTGGGCACTTGCTGGCCAGGAGCTGAACCCAGTAGCCATCGTCGGGGATAGCTCTGTTCAGGCGTTGCTGGCTTCGGGCAACGACCTGTGGGTGGGTACGGATGCGGGGCTGTGGCGAAAGACGGGCAACGAATGGGTTGCCATCGACGCCGGAGACGACCTCTTTGGCGATGGCGTCTACGCCTTGTGGATGGGCGCCGATGGCTCCATGTGGGTGGGTACGACATCCGGGATCGTCTGGCGCGAATCTGGCGAGAGCTCCTGGCAATACCTCGAGATCCTGGATGAGATCGGTGTGCCTGCGCCGGTGCAGACGCTCGCCGGTGATGGAGATGGCGTCATTTGGGCAGGCACCGATGGCGCGGGCGCAGTCAATTTTGATCGGGCCACCGGCACATTGGTCAGGTTTGGCCTGGCGGGTGACCCAAACTTGACCACGCGTTCGTCCGTGGCGTTGCGGTCGATCAAGACGGTTCGGTCTGGATGGCGACTACAGCAGGGGTATTCCGCTATCGGGGTCACACCTGGGTCAGTGACATTCAAGGCGCAAGCATCGAAGACCCGCTCAACTATGTCAACGACCTCCTGGTGGATCGTGATGGCGTTTTGTGGATTGCGACGGGCGGCGCCGGTGTGCGCAGGAGAACCAATCTGACTGCGGAGGATACTCTCTTTGGCGAAGAGTCTGGTCTGCCGGGAACGATCCTGACCCTGGAGCAAGATACACGCGGCAACATCTGGGCTGGCGGCTTCGAAGGCGTCTACCGCTACGCATATGGTCGGTGGAGTCATCGCTTTGGCAGCGGTCAGCTCGTGTCGCCCGTGGTGACCGATCTGCTGTCCGAGGCCGATGGAATCTGGATTGGGACCGAGGGGGGCTTCACCACTACAGGCTGGACACGCTCCAACTGGCTTCGATCCCCGCGCTTGAGGGACATATCGTGGAAGCGATGGCCCTTGATTCAGACGGACGCCTCTGGGTTGGCACCTATGAAGGTGGCATCTTCATCCGTGAACTGGACGGCGCATGGACCCAACACCTGAATGATCCCGATGACCCCATGAGCCTGCCAGACAACCGAATCATCGGCAGCGGGATCGCAGTGGATCCGCGTACCGACGGCGGAATGTGGGTGATTTTTGACAACGAGGGTCTCGCCCATTGGGATGGGGAAAGCTGGGATGTGGGTGAGTACAGCCTAAACTTGCCCAGCAATCTTCTGTGGACGGCCTTTACCGATCCAGAAACGGGTGATCTGTGGGTCGGCAGCGAGGGCGGCGTCACCAGGTTTGATGGCCTGACATGGGGCGTATTCGGCGCCAAGGATGGGTTGTTAAGCCCGGTCACCTACGCCATTGCCAAAGATGCGGATGGTGGGTATTGGCTTGGTGGGCGTTCGGGTCTGTCGCACTATCTGCCCGAAGGCACCCCGCCCTGGATCAAAGTTGTGGGGATCAATGACCAGCGCCAAGTGAATGGACCGATGAGCGCGAGCGTCTATGCCAACGAAAATGTGCTGATTGATTTCGACGCCGGAGACCTGCAGACACCACGTGACAAGCTCAAGATCCTCTACCGACAAACAGACGGCACGTCGACGTCGGCCTGGCGCGAGATCTCGCCCGGCTATCTTCAGTTGGTCTTTACAGAAGCTGGCGATTACGTGCTCGAGTTTCTCGTGCGCGATCAATCCTTCAACTACTCTCGGGTCGAAGCCCAGCCGTTGGTCGTGCTGCCACCGCCGCCAACCGTCATGATCCCGTTGCTGGGCGAGTCGAACAAGATATCTTTCAGACGTTGGTCATTCTCGGCTTGCTTGCGCTTGGCGGCGCCGGCTATGTCAGTCTGGAGATAATCCAGAATCGACGCCGTTCTATGGACGCGCTCAACCGTGGGTATAACCCCTATGTCAGCGGTGAACCGGTCCGGCGCGAGGAGATGTTCTTTGGCCGTCATGGGCTGGTGCAACGTATTGTGGACACGCTCCACAACAACAGCATCATGATCCACGGTGAGCGGCGGATCGGCAAGACGACGCTGCTTTTTCAGTTGGCCTCCGTCTTGCGCGAGGTGAATGACGACCACTACTGGTTTGTGCCGATCTACGTAGACCTGGAGGGCACCGCTCAAGAGCACTTTTTTCATTCCTTGATCGAAGAGATTGCCGATGGCACTCTGGAGTTGCCCGACTTGCCGCCAGAATCGCGGCCCCCAATTGAAAGCTTGCGCTATCAGACGATCGAGGACGGCGCATACACGGACCGCGACTTCAACCGCGACCTGCGCGACGTGATCGATGTGCTTCAGTCCTATGGAGAGAGTCACTACCCCGGCAAGCAGTTGCGTCTGATCCTGTTGTTGGATGAGATGGACGTGATGAGCCAGTACGACCACCTCATCCAACAACAGTTGCGCCGCATTTTCATGCGCGAGTTCTCTGCGACCCTGGGCGCAGTGGTGGCCGGCATCCAGATCAGC
>JAAUPU010000562.1 GCA_012032975.1 Caldilineaceae bacterium
TTGTGGGCCCGCTGGTCCCTGCGGGCCAACTTCACCCTGCGGACCCTCGGCGCCAGTCGGACCCGTTGCACCTTGCGGACCTTCTGGGCCTTGTGCCCCGACTGGTCCTTGTGGCCCTTCAGCGCCAGCCGGACCCTCTGGACCCGCTGGAACCTGCAGGGCTATTTCTGCAATTTCCCCAGGCGTCAAGATGATCTCGGCGGCTTGCGCCGCACCCAAGAATAAGGGGACAAGAATTGCAAATTTCATGCGCATATGGCTCATTAAGGCTCCAATAAAAAACCGCCTCGATGGGCGGTTAGATGTGTACACAAAAGCGGCGCGTCCATTTACCGTGGACAAGCTGGAATTGTGTACATGAAATAAAGCCCGGCGTATACCGGGGTTGGCCAAGGGTCGATCAGGTTCTAGAATGAACGCCTTTAAACTTGGACCCTTTGCATTCGCTAAGAAGCGAAATGTTTGTTTGTAGCGCGAAACCAAAGATCATGTCGGCGCTGGTTTTCTCGTCTGAGCTTTCTGGCGGCCTCGTCTGGAAGGCCGTCCCCGGTTCCATACATCTCCCTGATCCATCGCTGTGTTTTGCGATCACAGGGCGGTTTGTCATACGGATCAAGCGGGCTTCTATACGATGTCGCCATCCTGAAATGTCTCCATAACGCGCATAAAAAAAACCGCCCGAAGGCGGCTAAAAACGAAAAAACCGCCCGAAGGCGGCTTATTCAAGACGTATTTTCCATTGGGCGCTATTCTACACCTTAGTTTTGCCATGTCAAGCCCAGAATCTCCGCTATTTCCTCCCTCCCGTTTTTTAAATTTCTGGCAAATGTTCTATGCGACATCTTCGCCGCCCTTGCGCAGATGGTTCGATTGCCTCGACTGGACGAGCAATACCAGATGCGCAAAACGCGCCTGGTTTTTGGTCCAAGTGTGGATACGGCCACATCAACAGCCAACGACTTGTCGCTAATTGATGGAGCCGTTGAGCCGCCCTGCGAAACGGCATCTGGTCCCTGTCTAACCAGACGACCGAAGATTGACTCTGGGGACCAGCCGATCATGTTGCACTCGAATCCAGATACCTCAGAACCCCACAAACTAAGAGCAATATCGCCAACACCTGCTGCGCCGGTAATTGGCCTGCTCATTCATTGCTCTCGATTTTAAGATCAATCATCGCTGTCTCCGCCGTAGTATTATCGCCATTGCCGCCAGCTTTATATGTATTTCGTATGCATGATATCTCGGACCCGCTGGTTCTGGCAAGGTCAGGATACGCTGCATTTCAGCGATCACAACCGCGTCTGTGGCGTCGTCTGTTATCTCTACTTTCATAGGTCAATTGACCTACTAACTACGTCAAGTGTTCGTATCAGTCCGTGCAATATATCCAGCGGCCTTTCATCGTGGCGCCATAACTTGCCATACGCGTCCGTCCGTCCATCTAAAATGTCGTGACAGGCAGAACAGCAGTGTATTCCTATCAGATTCCTCGGCTTTGAGCCCGCGCCGCCAGCGCCAGCCATTCTCAGGTGCGCCAACACCGTTGTTTCTGGGTTGTGATTGCATACACCAGGAATGCGCAATTGGCAGTCCTGCCCCTTGGCAAGTTTTCGTAAGTCAATTTTCATCTGGATCAGGTATCACAAAAGGGAATGACCATGCTTTTTGCAAAAGTGCTTTTCCAAAACTACCTCGCAGCCATCGACAAAGATGTACGCGACCTTTCCGTATTGGTCGCGCAATACCTCAATGATTGGTTCAGACTTCATGACGAAGATCATTTTATTTCCACGCTGATGCGTTCATAGCTGATGCGTGAGGCCAACGGGCCATGTGTGTTGCGTAGCGTGTTTAGCTGCGCTGGAGTCAAATGTCTTGACAAAATATCAACGATTGATTCACTGTAGAAAGCATGGTGTGGAAGCCGACACCAAAGCGTCCACTTATCTGACTTTTTAGGAATGGATATCAGATTCTGCCCCGGCCACCACAGTCCTGATACTGTAACAACGCCGCCAGCGGCCAAACACTTTAGCAATTCTCTGCGTGTGTATATTTCTGTCATGTTTTATACCGCCAGTTTTGTTTCTTGCGGTATAAGAGGCTTGTCGTGACATTCAGGCTTCGCACTGTATTGCCAGATGGGCGCATCTGGGCCGCCCCACCACTTCTCGGCCTTGGCCTTCACATCGTCCGTTAAAGCCCGCCAACAAGGGTTATGGCAGGTTCGCCAGAACGGGCAGAACGTCATATCGCGATAGCCTATCATCTATCCTCCCACCATGCCGTGAGTATAGACATCAGCAAGGTACTGATCGCCAAAGACGCCACGATCCAGACCAATACCACGGGAATGAATATCAGCAATTGAACGGGTACAAGTGTCCACACCAGACCGGATACGATCAGAAATGCTATCCAGTGCTTAGTGCGGTTAGTCATGGCGCTGACTCAAATTCCACTTGCCAAACAGCGTCCTCAAACATGCTGTGAAAATCCTCGTTTACCAATTCGATAACGGCCTCAATGTGGTCCTCGTCGCTGTCTCCAGCCATTTCGGCCAGCAGGTCAGAAAACCCCCAAGTCGCATCGTTTGGCTCGACTGTAAGCGTAATTTTCTTTACTCGCTTCACATCACTCATCCTCTGAATCAACCTCAATGCACATAATGGCCCCGCCGTCCTGTGGTTCAATGGCCTCCATTGCCTGCTCGCATTCGATCTGGCTGGCGTGCGTTGAAATAGCCTTAAGCTCGCTGCACTCAAGGCCGATGCATGTTGCTATTACCAGGAACCACATAATACACCCCTATACTAAATTTGATATATGTACGCGCACATAGCCCTATTCCCAATCGACAATGAAACCACCAACGTCCCTGGCAATAGATTTATATGCCTTGGCATCAATAACAATTAGTTTCACATCTGGATGATACTTAGCCATGCGCCTAATCTTTGTCTTGCTGCGCTGGTCCATCCAGCCCAGCACCGTGAGCTCGACCGCGGAATCGCCGATCCGCTCGTAATAGGCCGCCGGCGCCGGGTCCGCCATGACGCCGCTCACGCCCTGCAGGCTCTCGATGGCGGCGCGCTGGGCCGCCGCCAGGTCCTCGCCGGGCGCGATGCCCAGCTGGAACGTGAAGCGTCGTCGCGGCTCCTTGGTGAAGTTGGTGATGACGCCTTTGAAGACCATCGCGTTGGGGATGCGCACCTCGTTGCCGTCGAGCGTGAGCAGGATGGTCGCGCGCGTGGTGAGCCGCAGCACGATCCCCTCGTGGCCCTCGATCCGGACATAGTCCTCCGGGCCGAAGGGGCGGCGGAGGCTGAGGAGGACGCTCGCGATGTAGTTCTCGACCGTGTCGCGCAGCGCGAATCCGAGGGCGAGGCCGATGATCCCGGCGGCGCCCAGGAGCGTGCGCAGGATCGGCGTGGCGTCGAGCAGGAGCAGGGTCAGGAAGGCGCCGGTCAGGACGACGCCCAGCTGCACCAGCTGGCTCACCATACGTGCGACGAACGGGTTGGCGGAGATCCGCCGCCAGAGCCGGGCCGGCCGCGCCATCAGGCGGGCCGCGAGGAACGAGGCGGCCATCACGAGGAGGCCCACCGCGAGGACCGGCAGAAGCCGCAGGAATGCCTGCCAGCCCTCGACGAGCCGCTGGAGCGCTTCGATCGCT
>JAAUPU010000563.1 GCA_012032975.1 Caldilineaceae bacterium
TTGCCTTCTGACCAAGAGGGCGCGCAGGTCGAACCACTGCCGGTGGATCTGGCGGCCAACGCGCTCAGCCTGGGCGCACACGTCATCGAATGCCACAGCGTGGCCGAGGTGATCGCGGCCTTGCAGACGGCCAAGAGCATCGACCGCACTGTGGTCATCCACGCGCCGGACGACCGCTACCTGGGCGTGCCCGGCTACGAAAGCTGGTGGGATGTGCCCGTGGCCGAGGTGAGCGAGAGCGATTCGGTCAACGCGGCGCGCGAGGAGTGGGAAGAGATGCGTGCGTTGGAGCGATACTTTTTGTAGAATTCGTCACCCTACGCACGAAAAAGACGAACGAGAACCTGAAGGTAGTGTATTGGAGATCGGTCGGCGAACGATGAATTTCCCAATCTCCGATCTCTACTCTCCACAAGCCAATGAATGACCACCCGAAGGGATCCATCCAACATGACCACAAACGGACAACTGCTCAACTTCATCGGCGGACAGTGGAGGCGATCCGGCGCAACCCACTTTGCCCCCGTCATCAACCCCGCGACCGCGCAGACGATCACCACCGTGCCCCTGTCTCCCGGCGCAGAGGTGGATGAGGCCGTTCAGACGGCCGCTGTCGCGTTCAAGGAATGGCGGCGCACGCCAGTTGGCGACCGCATCCAGCCGCTCTTCAAGCTCAAGAAACTGCTCGACGACAACATCGACGAGATGGCGCGTATCATCACCAACGAGTGCGGCAAGACCCACGCCGAGAGTGTGGGCGAACTGCGCCGCGGCATCGAAAATGTGGAGGTGGCGTGCGGCGCGCCGATCTTGATGCAGGGCTACAACAACGAGGACATCGCCCGCGGCATCGACGAGATCATGATCCGCCAGCCGCTGGGTGTGGTGGCGGCCATCACCCCCTTCAACTTTCCCGGCATGATCCCGCTCTGGTTTCTGCCCTACGCCGTGGCGACCGGCAACTGCTTCATCCTCAAGCCCAGCGAGAAGGTGCCCATGTCCAGCCAGAAGCTCTTCGAGTTGCTGGCCGAGGCCGGCTTCCCGCCGGGCGTGCTGCAACTGGTCAACGGCGGCAAGGAGACGGTGGACGCGATCCTCGACCACCCCGGCATTCGCGCGATCAGCTTTGTCGGCTCGACGCCGGTGGCGCGTTATGTCTATAGCCGGGCCACGGCCAACGGCAAGCGCGCCCAGTGTCAGGGCGGCGCCAAGAACCCGGTCGTGATCATGCCCGACGCGGACATGGACGCCACCACGCGCATCATGGCCGATTCGGCCTTTGGCTGCGCGGGTCAGCGCTGCCTGGCGGTGTCGGTGGCGATCACCGTCGGCGAAGCCAAGGACAGCTTCACCGAGCAGATCGCCGATGTCGCGGCCAGCCGCAAGGTCGGCTATGGGCTGGACGCCGGCGTGGAGATGGGGCCGGTGATCACCGCCGAGAGCAAGAGCCGCATCGAGGGGCTGATCGAGAAGGGGGCAATGGAGGGCGCCAACGTGCTGGTCGATGGCCGCGATGGCCATGTCGCCGGCTACGACGATGGCTATTTTGTCTTCCCCACGGTCCTGGATGGCGTGGATCCGGCCGGTGAACCGCGCGCACCGAGATTTTCGGGCCGGTGCTCAGCCTGATGCACGCGCAGGATATCGACCAGGCCATCGCGATGGTCAACAACCGCGGCTATGGCAACATGGCCTGTCTCTTTACCAGCAACGGCGCGACCGCGCGCCAGTTCCGCTACGAGGCCGACGCCGGCAATGTGGGCATCAACATCGGCGTGGCCGCGCCCATGGCCTACTTCCCCTTCAGCGGCTGGAACGACAGCTTCTTCGGCGACCTCCACGCGCAAAGCCGCCACGGCGTCGAATTCTACACCCAGACCAAAGTCGTGGTGGAACGCTGGCCGGAGGAGTGGAGCCGGAAGTTTTGATCTTATGGCAGGGTGACAGGTGACAGGGTGACACGTGATGGCGAAGAAGGTTGTCAGTCATTTGGATCTGGATGTGTATGCGCGGGGATATGAAGCGGCGATGGAGATTTTTCGTCTATCGCGAGCGTTTCCGAAGGAGGAGCAATACGCGCTCACGGACCAGATCCGGCGATCCTCGCGATCTGTTTGTGCTAATATCGCCGAGGCATGGCGCAGCCGCCGTTATCAGCAGGCTTTCATCAACAAGCTTTCAGTTGCCGAAGCCGAGTCCGCCGAAACACAGGTTTGGTTGCAGTTCGCGGTTGACTGCGGTTACTTAGCCGCAGAAGACGCCCGGAAGCTCTTTCGCACCTACGAAAGTATCATCGTGACCTTGGTAGGCATGATCAACCACCCAGAAACCTGGACCATCACCAAACGCCCACCGACCTAGCGCTTCCCTGGCCAACAGTGTCACCATGTCACCCTTTCACCAGGTCATCCCGTCATCCCAGCATCAACAAGGGAGTTACCCAATTGTCAACACAGATCGGCATCGGCGTCATCGGCATGGGGTGGATGGGGGCGGCGCATAGCCGGGCGTACCGTCAGGTGGGCGACCGTTTGCGGATTCCGGGATCCGGCCGCGGCTGGTGATCTGCGCGGACGATGTAGCGGCGCGGGCGGAGCAGGCAGCCGACACGCTTGGCTTTGAGCCAATCGACGACGGATTGGCGCGCGGTCATCGACCACCCGGATGTGGCCGTGGTCAACATCGCCGCACCCAACTTCTTGCACCTGGAGATGGTACGCGCCGCGACCGCGGCCGGCAAGCATGTCTTTTGCGAGAAGCCGGTGGGCAGGTCGCCGGAGGAGACGGCCGAGATCGCGACGTTGGCTCGAGAGGCCGGAGTGCAGAGCTTTGTCGGCTTCAACTACCGCTGGGCGCCCATGGTGCAATATGCCAGGCAGTTGATCGACGACGGACGGCTGGGCAGCCTGACCCACTACCGCGGGCGCTTCTTCTCCATGTATGGCAGCAACCCGCTGGGGCTGCTCACCTGGCGTTTTGAAGAAGCGCGCGCCGGGCTGGGCGTGCTGGGCGACATCATGTCCCACGTCACCGACATGGCCCACCTGCTGGTCGGGCCGATCCGTCGGGTGGTCAGCAGTCGGCGTACCTTCATCGCTGAGCGCCCGCTGCCTGTGCCCGGCCAGGGAACCCATTTCTCGCTGGGTCAACCGGGTGACCCACCGGCCCCGTGACCAACGAGGACTACGTGGGCGCGCTGGTCGAATTCGAGAATGGCGTGTCAGGTCGCTGGAAAGCTGTCGCGCGATCTACGGCCCCAAGTGCGAAATGGCCATGGGAGATCAAACGGCACGCTGGGCGCGCTCAAATGGAACTTCGAGCGCATGAACGAATTGCAGCTCTACCTGCCCGGCGAATCCGACCTGCACGACGGCTACACCACGTTGCTGGGCGGACCAAAGTATCCCTTCTTTGGTCGCTTCAATCCCGGCGATGGCATCGGCATGGGCTACGAAGAGCTAAAGGCCATCGAAGCCTACCAGTTTCTGCAGGGCATCGTCGATGGGCGGCAGCGCGAGCCGAGCTTTGCCAGCGCGCTGCGGCTGGCCAACGTGCAGAGCGCCATGATCCGGCTCCTGGGAGAGCGCGCGTTGGGGAAGATGTTCTCTATTCCGCCGACTGATCGGCCAACCAAGGAGCAGCACGCCATGAACCATCCTGTAAGATTCGGCATCATC
>JAAUPU010000564.1 GCA_012032975.1 Caldilineaceae bacterium
GCGCCGGCGCCCACCTCTGCGCCGCTGAGCACCGTCGCGTTCATCCCCAGCAGCGCGCCCTGGCCGATGCGACACCCCTCCAGCACCACGCCGTGACCGATGATGACGTCGCCCTCGACGATGGTGTCGTGATGGCCGTTGACATGCACCACCACGTTGTCCTGCACGCTGGTGCGCGGACCGATCACGATACGGCCCGAATCCCCGCGCAGCACCGCGCCGAACCAGATATTGGCGCCGGCCTCGATGATGACATCGCCGATCACGGTGGCGGTGGGGGCCAGATAGACGCCCTCGGCGATCTGCGGTTGCTTTCCCATGTGTTCGATGATCAGCGCCATCTTCTCCCCATTCTAGAGTTTATCTCCTGACTCGAGTACAATCCAGATAGCACGGAGACTTCCGCGGGCCAGCCTGCGCCCTCATTCTCACAGGAGTTGCCTCTCATGTCCAAACCTGTCACCATCGAATGGGTCAACCACGCGTCCTTTGTGCTTGCTTATGGCGAGGTCCGGTTGATCTGCGACCCGTGGCTCTTTGGCAGCGCCTTCAACAACGGCTGGGACCTGCTCTGCGCGACCCGTTTCACAGCCGACGATTTCCGCGACATCACCCACATCTGGTTTTCCCACGAACACCCGGACCACTTCTCGCCGCCGGTTCTGCGCCAGATTCCAGAGGATGTACGAACGGGGATCACGGTGATCTTCCAGGAGACCAAAGACCGCAAGGTGATCGACTTCTGCCGGTCGTTGGGCTTTGGCGTTCAGGAATTGCCCAACCACAAGTGGCTGACCCTCGCGCTGGAGTTTCGCGTGATGTGCGGCAAGGTGCCCTTTTTTGACTCCTGGCTCTTTGTGGACGCCGGCGGGACAAAGGTGCTCAACATCAACGATTGTGTGGTCGATGGCGACGGTGTGGCGTCTGAAATCGCCAAACATACGGGCGCCGTTGACCTGCTGCTCACCCAGTTCAGCTATGCCAACTGGCTGGGCAACCCGGAAGATGTAGATATCCGCAAAGAGGCCGCGGCCGAGAAACTCGAACGGGTGAAAATCCAGATCGACACCTTTGCTCCGAAGCAGACGATCCCCTTCGCCAGTTTTGTCTACTTCTCCCACGAGGAGAATGTCTATCTCAACGACGAAGTGAACACCGTCCACCGCGCAGCCGAGTTTATCGCCAGCCAGAGCGCCTCCGAGCCGGTCGTACTCTACCCAGGCGACCACTGGATCGTCGGCGAAGCGCATGACAACGAAGCCCGCTGAACGCATATGCCGCCGACTACGTGCTGGAGGGCAAGCCGTTGCGCACCACCCAATCCTTGGCGCTGGACGATCTGGTCCGGCTCGGAGATTTCTACATCCGGCGGGTGACTGAAAAGAACAGCAAGCTCTTCATACGGCTGATTGCCCAGCCGCCGCTGAACTACTTTCAGCCGGTCAATTTTCATCTCTGGGATCTGGAAAAGGCGGTCAGCTTCGACCTCACCGATGGGCTGCGCGAACTGGAGGACGACGCGGAAACCCATGTTTCGCTTTCATCGGAAAGCCTGGCCTTCGTCCTCAAGCACGACTGGGGGATCGACACGCTGGATGTGAGCGGTCGCTTTCGGACTTCGCAGACCCACTACAATCGGCTGATCAAGGCGTTCTTCCTGGGTGCGCTCAACAACACCGGGCGCTACCTCCACCCGCGCACCCTCTTCGAGCCAAGCTTCATGAAACGGGCGCTGCTAAAGCTGCGTAAGCTGCGCTAGCCCAAACGCCGCGCATCGATCCGGTTGGTTTCCTCAGAATAAAACGTCAGCCTGCACGAAAATTGTGCAGGCTGACGATCTCAGGGCGTACTTGCCTCGTTCTATGAAACTGCGCAGAGAAGGTTGCCTCTTCCCCTGGTCGGTGGGTCAATCTTTAGGCACAGGCACTTCACTCACCGGTGTAATCGTGCTCGTACAACGCTTGAAACCGGGAAGCAGAAATTTATGGAGCGCAACCACATCATTTGCTTCTACGCTGTAGAAAAGGGTGTGTTGAGTATTTGCACCGTATCGCCCGATCAACTTGATTCCTTCTACGGTCGAGTCGAACAACGAATCCGAGCCTCCCTCACCCAGCGGGCAGGTTTCGGGAGCGTGCACTTGGGGGTGTGAAACAGCAGACCAATCTCCTGCGGTCTGGTGGTTTTTCTTGGCCATTCACGCAGCCAGCGGCAAATTCTCCGGCATGTTTTCCAAACGAGTGAGCCAGTACTGGACATCGAAACGGTCATCGCCGGTCAGGAAGCGCCAGAGCTTGATGCGGTTGACCACCTCCAGCCGACCCGATGCGTTTTCATACCACGGCTCGCGCCGGGCCAGGATCGTGTAGATGCTGTCGTCGTCCGCAGACCAGCGTCCCTGGGTGGTGAAGGGGTCGCCGGCCATCTGCTCGTCCAGGTCGTCGGTGTTCCAAAGCCGCAACTGGCGCACGCGCGGGTTGAGCCGAATCTTGTACATATAGCGCACCCGGTCGGTCTGGTTACGCCGGCCACAATGCCAGATGCCGTGATGCAACGCCAGCAGCGAGCCTGCCCCACAGACCATGGGAATCTGCCCCAGGATGTTCTGATAACGCGCGATGTCCATCTCGTTGACCCGGCGAAACTGGCTGCCGGGCACCAGCAACGTGCCGCCCATCTCCAACGGCACATCATGCGGGAAATACATCAACTGGATGTCGAAGTGCATGCGCGTGTCGATGATCGAATCGCCATGCAGCCCCTGCGCCGTGCCCTGCTGAGGCTGGCGCACATGGATCGCGTGGTGGTCGAAGCCCGGATCCGCGCCGACCATGCTCTGGATGATGCCCTGCACCTGGGGCAGGCGCAACATCTCGCCCAGCGCGGAGGGGGGCGGGTAGCAGTGCGACAGCGGTGTCCCCGCGGCCGGCGAAACGATCGCGCCGGCGTCGATCTCGGCCATCACCGCCTCGTTGATCTGCGTGGGAATCAAGTCGTCGAAACGCAGGAAGCCTCTGGCCACAAAGCTGGCCATCTGCACTGTTGTCAGCAGGTGTTCTTTTTCCACCATCAGTCGATCTCCTCCAGTTTCTCAAAGATAAACTCGAACATTTGGAACGACGTTGTGTACTCCATCTCTGGGTAGGGCGGGAGCAGTTGCGGAAACTGGATCACACGCCATCCGTCGAGCAGCGCATCCAACCCAGTGACATAGGGGGGCGCGTCGCTGTCGCCGGTCGTCGGGCGGCTCTGGCCGGTTCCGTCGTAAATGGACCACCCCTTGACTTCGCTGTCCAATGCTGAATTGGCCAGGTAGAGCACAAGCACTTGCTGCCGAAGCTTCGCCATGATTCTCATTTCCATGCGTTGCGGTCTGACACGAATTGACCAGCTTATGTTGATCCGCTGGGGCGTTATCGTGGTCTATTTTTGCCACGAATTACACGAATTACACGAATTAGGCTCAAGAAAAATTCATGCCATTCGTGTAATTCGTGGGCAAGACATTTTGTAGGTGCGGTTTCCAACCGCACAGGCTACTCTACCAGAGAACGTGCGGTTGCAAACCGCACCTACGGTACGCCAAATTGTAACGCGGGCACTCTCCTTTGGCGTGAACCATGCCCAATCTTGCGTCTTCGCGGCTTCGCGTGGGCAAAATCGTGCATGACTGG
>JAAUPU010000024.1 GCA_012032975.1 Caldilineaceae bacterium
ATTCGAGGATTTGGCGTGGTGGGTTCAGCATGACCGCAAGAAGGCACTACGTCTTCTCCGACTGATTCAAGAGACACAAACTGATCCCTTTGGCGGCATCGGCAAACCCGAACCGCTCAAGCACGAGTTGGCAGGCTTCTGGTCAAAGCGCATTGATGACGATCATCGTCCTGTAGATCACGTTAGGCATCACCTGCAATGCGTACATCTGCCCAAACCATCATGAAGAGAGGCCCCAAAGAAGAATGACTTCTACAGAAGCAGCAGACGTCCTTGAGTTTCTTGCCAAAGGAATCGACCCGACGACTGGGGAAGTTGTTGCGGAAGATAATCTGCTGCATCACTCCATGGTCGTTCGCGCCCTGTTCATGGGGCGCCATGGCATTGCGCGGGAGTGGGTCTAAGAAAGCACTAGCATCACGTCGTGTTGTTCCTGACGGCTTGGAGAATGCATGGCAGCCTTGGACGGAACAGGAGGAGCGTGACCTACTAACAGCATTCGATTCGGGGGCTACGATCAAGGATCTAGCGAACACTCACAAGCGGAAGGTCGGGGGCATTCGTGCTCGCTTACTCAAACTTGGACGGCCAGTAGATGAACCTGGAACTGACGGAAGTGACGCCTAACAACTCGTTACGGACGAGACAATCCGTATCCTGGCATGTCGTTATCACTACTGATACCACGTCGCCGTTCTGCGTCTGGCCGGCGATGCTATCCCACATTGGGCATGGACGTGACCGCGCTCTTCGATGCGCCATAACAACCTCGTGGTACCCGCCGCAGTACGATACCACGAGGAACTCTTTCCCTCTTAAATCCCTTTGACCGTTCCCCCACGCGCCGTGACCCGCGCCAGTGCCGGGTGCGCGGCGATCTCATCCTCGTTGATCTCCAGTCCCAAGCCCGGCGCGTCGGGCAGCGTGACGTAGCCATCCTGCTGGCGCGGGAATCCATTGAAGACCGTGAAATAGTGGCCGGTGTAGAACTCGGCGTGGTACTCCTGGATCTCGAAATTGAGGATCGAGGCGCAGAGGTGTAATTCCGCCTGCGCGCCGACCGGCGAGCAGACGTTGTGGGGCGCCATGGTGATGTGCTTGGCCTCGGCGATGGCCGCGATCTTCTTGAGTTCCGTGATGCCGCCAGCGTTGGCAATGTCCGGCTGGAGCACGTCGGCGGCGTGGGCTTCCACGATCTGGGCAAAGGGAAACTTGGTATAGAGCCGCTCGCCGGTGGCGATGGGGATATCCACCCGCTGGCGCACCTGGGCCAGTTCGGCGATGTTCTCCTCGGAGACCGGCTCCTCGTAGAAGAGCGGGCGGTAGGCCTCCAGCCGTTTGCCCAGTTGGATGGCGGTTGCGGTGTTGAACTTGGCGTGGGCCTCGACCAGGATGTCCACGTGCGGACCCACCGCCGCGCGCACCGCGGCCACACGCGCCTCGGCCAGGCTGGCTTCGGCCAGCGAAATGCGGTAGTAGTTGTGCTGGCCAAAGGGGTCGAAACTTCATCGCGGTGTAGCCCATGTCAACCACCCGTTTGGCCTCTTCCGCGTTCTGCTCGGCGTGCCGGGATTGGTGTACCAGCCGTTGGCATAGACGCGGATCTGCTTGCGGAACGCGCCGCCCAGCAGTTGGTAGACCGGTTGCCCCAACAGCTTGCCCTTGATGTCCCACAGCGCGATGTCGATGCCGGAGAGCGCGGTCGTGGCCAGCCGTCCGCCGCGCGGGTGCGGGTCGTGATAGAGCGTGGCCCAATGTACTTCGGTCTCCAGCGGGTCTTTGCCGACCAGATATTTTTCGACGAACTCGGTGATCAATCCCATCACCTGCGCATCGTTGGCCATGGGGCTGGCGTCGCCCAGGCCGTAGACATTGGGGTCATCGGTATTGAGCTTGACCACCAGCCAGTTGCGGCTGGCGTTGTGATGCTTGGCAGAAAATTGGCGGAATTCAACACTCTGGATGGCGGGCATGGGTTGGCTCCGTTGGTGACAGGGTTGGCTGATAAAAGGAATAGTTGGCTCTGGAAATGGAAAGATTGGAGAGTAGAGAATCGAAATTGGTGGTGTACGCGAACCGATCGCCAGTCGCTAACCTCTGGTCTCAAACGGCGTCCAGCGCCTGGGACAGGTCAGCAATCAGATCGTCGGTATCTTCGACGCCGATGCAAAAACGCACCAGCTCGTCGCGGATGCCCATCGCAATGCGTTCGTCGGGCGGCACGTCGGCATAGCCCATCAGCGCGAGCGGGCTGATCATGCTTTCCACGCCGCCCAGACTGGGGCCGATGGTGGGGATCTGGAGCGCGTCGATGAAGCGGTAGGCTTCGGCGGCCTCGCCTTCGATCTCGAAGGAGACGACGCCGCCAAAGCCGCTCATCACGGCGGTCGCGATGGCGTGGTCGGGATGGGAGGCCAAGCCGGGATACCAGACGCGGCGCACTTTGGGATGGCTTTCCAGGAAGGCGGCGACCGCCATGCCGTTGGCGTTGTGCTGCTGAACCCGCAACGCCAGCGTTTTCAGTCCGCGCAGCATCAGGTAGGCGGCATGTGGGTCCACGATGCAGCCCATCATGGTCTGGATCTGGCGCAGCGGCGTAGTCATGTCGAAGCTGCCGATGATGGCGCCGGCCATGAGGTCGTTGTGGCCGGAGAGATATTTGGTGACGCTGTGGATCACCAGGTCTACGCCGAGCGCCAGCGCCTGCATGTTCATCGGCGTGGCGAAGGTGGTGTCCACCACCGTCTTGATGGCGTGGCGGCGGGCAATCTCGACCAGCCGCGGAAAGTCGAGGCAGCGCATAAACGGGTTCGTCGGCGACTCGGAGAAGATCAGCCGCGTGTTGGGGCGAACCGCCGCTTCGATAGCATCGTAATCGCCGCAGGGCGTGACCGTGCATTCGATGTTGAAACGTTTGAGGAAATTCTCGGCAAAGACCAGCGTGTGGTGATAGCAGTCGTCGGTCATGATCATGTGGTCGCCGGCAGAGAGCAGATGGAGCAACGTCATGGTCACGGCGGTCATGCCGCTGCTGACCAGGATCGCATCCTGCGCGCCCTCCAGCGCGGCCAGCTTGGCTTCGACCGCGCGCACCGTGGGATTGCCGTAGCGGCCATATTCTTCGCGCTCTGGCTCGTCCCAAAACATGCGCTCTTCGGTGAAATTGACCAGCGCGTTGGTGTCGCGAAAGGTGTAGACTGACGTCTGCACGATGGGCACCGTCAGACTGTCGTGGGCGCGAAAGCGTTTTTCACCCGCGTGGACAACCTGGGTTGTCAGCGATGTTTTGTCTTTGGCGCTGGTCGAGGCGGGCATCGGGTGCTCCTTCAAGTCGGCATGGTGGACAGTCTCGGTGTGGATGGATATTCGGCCAAGAATATCACCCGCGACAAGCGAATTGCAAAACCCGCGCTTTCCGCCCGATCGGTTTCGCCTCGCCACATCGATTTTGGTTCTGGCGAAGTTCTGAAATCATTGCCAACAGGATGCAGCCATGCTATACTTCTGGAATTCTTTTGAAGTGGATCTCGCGACCAAATGTCTAGCGCTTCGCCGCTCGGACGCTCTGCAGCAACCGGACGCCTTCGCCCGCAAATACGACAAATTGAGTAGGTCCTGTGCATTATTGAGCATGGCGACTTAACCGTCCCAGGAGAAAGATATGACAAACACGAAGCATAACCAGGCAACATTGGTCAGCGCCAATGGTCACGGGGAAACCTTTCCCTATCCAGGCATCCCAACGACAGCGGACGGTTCGGATACGGTCGTCTGGGTGGATACCAGCATTACTCATGGCGCCTGCGCTTACCCCATTACTTCCTCGACCAGCATGGGCGGTGGATTTGGCGCTGCCGTTGCGAATGGCAAGAAGAACTTGTGGGGCGACACGCTTACCTTTTTGGAGCCGGAATCGGAGCATAGCTCGGCCACGGCCTGCGAAGGCTTTGCCCTTACCGGCGGCCGCGTCAGCAACTTCACCTCTGGCCAGGGGCTGATCCTCATGCACGAGGTGCTCTACACGATTTCGGGCAAACGGTTGCCGGTTGTGTTTCACATCGGCGCTCGCGCGCTGACCAGCCACAGCCTCAATGTCCATGCCGGCCATGACGATGTCATGTCGGTGCGCGAATCGGGCTGGGGCATCCTCTTTGGGCGAACCGCTCAGGAGTCGGGCGACCTGGCGTTGATCTCTCGCCGCGCGGCCGAAGACAGCAGCACGCCATTCATGAATGTGCAGGATGGCTTTCTGACCACCCACACCGTCGAGGATGTGTTGCTCTGCGAGCCGGAAATGATGGCCAAGTTCGTTGGCAAGCCCGAAGAGAAGTTGGTCAACATGTTCGACCCCTATAACCCTGTCATGACGGGTGTGGTCCAGAACCAGGACAGCTATATGAAGGGCAAGATCGCCCAGCGCAACTATTATGACAAAGTGCCGGCGGCGATCCAGAACGCGATGGATGAGTTCTACACATTGACCGGTCGGCGCTACAACATGGTCGACACCTACGGCATGGAAGATGCCGACTATGCCATCGTCGGCATGGGCTGTATGCTGGAAACGGCCAAGGCAACGGTCGATTGGATCCACAAGAATGAAGGCATCAAAGTCGGCGTTGTCCACGTGACCTGTTTCCGCCCCTTCCCCGGCGCGCAGATTGTCGAATTGCTCAAGAATCTGAAAGCCTTCACCGTCATCGAGCGTATGGACGACCCGCTGGCCCAGAACAATCCGCTGACCGCCGACATCAAAGCCGCGTTCACCGACGCCTATATCGGCGCCGAGGGCTATCCCAGCATCGACCGCATTCCGACCATCCACAGCGGCTCGGCAGGTCTTGGGAGCCGCGATGTTCGCCCCGGTCACTTCGTTTCGATTGCGCGCAACATGAAGGAAGGCGGTCGCCGCTTCTTCGTGGTCGGCATCGACCACGAACTGGCCTTGCCCATGCCCACCGACCCCGATGTGCGCCCGCGCGGTGGTTTCTCCATGCGCGGCCATTCGGTCGGCGGCTATGGTTCGGTGACCACCAACAAGGTGATCGCCACCATTGCCGGCGATGTCTTTGGCAAGAAGGTGCAGGCCTACCCCAAATATGGCTCGGAAAAGAAGGGTCTGCCGACCACCTACTATCTGACCGTGGCCGACGAGCAGATCTTGACCCATTGCGAATTGAACCAGGTCGAGTTTGTGCCGCTGAACGACATGAATGCCTTTGTCACCAGCGCGCCGTTGAAGGGCCTTCAGGAGGGCGGCACCGTCTTTGTGCAGACGCCCAAGACCACGCCCGAAGAAGTGTGGGCCAATATTCCACCCAAGGCCAAGCAGGTGATCCGCGAGAAGAAACTGCGCATCGTGGCAGCCGATGGCGCCAAGATCGCCCGCGAGGAAGCGCCGGTCGCCGACCTGGAAGTGCGTATGCAGGGCATTGTCTTGCTGGGCATCTTCTTGAAGGTGACTCCCTTTGCCGCCGACGCTGGCATCGAGGATTCCGAAGTGCTGGAACGTTCCGAAAAGGCGCTGCGCAAATATTTTGGCAAGCGCGGCGAGAAGGTCGTCCAGGCCAACCTGCGCTGTGTGCAGCGCGGCTACGACGAGGCCTTCGAGGTGCCGGCCGAGGTCATCGCCCAGGATCTCAATTCACCGATCTACAATCCCGGCGTCAAGATCGAATTGTTTGCATAGGACCCAGAGCGCAATCGGAATTGCGCCCGTTTCGATTCATCGTTAGCGAAAGGAAAAAACACCGCAATGGGTGTAACAACCAATGACATCGACATCACGAAACTGAGCAAGACTGCCAACGGCAACGGCGGAGGTTATGACTCGTCGATCATCGATGTAGACGATTTCTTCGACCGCATCATCAGTGGCTACAACGAAGGCACCGGCGAAGAGGAGCTTGTTGCCGACCTGAATCTGGCTCGCTCGGTGATTCCCGCCGGCACCGGCGCCTATCGCGATTTCAGCTACATCGCGCCGGAAATTCCCGAATATATCCAGGAGAACTGCACCGGCTGCATGACCTGTGTCACCCAGTGCCCGGACACAGCCATCCTGGGCAAGGCCATCTATGTGGACGAGTTGGAGCAGCAATTGGCCGGCATCGAAGACGAGGCCGAACGCGCTTTCATGGCCGACCAGTTTGCGGTGACCACCAAGTTCTACACGGTGCCCGAACGCCAGAAGAAGAACCCCGGCAAGTTCGGCATCTTCATCGACCCCACCAAATGTAAGGGGTGCGCCGAGTGTGTCGAGGCCTGTGACGATCTGGGCTACAACGCGCTGAAGATGATCCCGAAAGAGGACAAGACCGTTCCGATGTACCAGAAGAGCATCGAGTTCTTCCGCCAATTGCCGCCGACGCCCCAGGAGTTCATCAACGACCGGGTGGCTGTGGACATGATGCTGGCCGAACAGAGCATGCTCTATGTCGGCGGCGCGGGTTCCTGCGCCGGCTGTGGCGAGGCAACGGTCATCCGCATGTGGCTGGCCGCATTGGGCTACAAGTACGGCGCCGAAAACATTGGCATCGCGGCCAGCACCGGCTGCAACACCGTCTATGGCAGCACCTATCCCTACAACCCCTATATCATTCCCTGGAGCAACAGCCTCTTCGAGAATGGCCCTGCTTTCGCAATGGGCATCCGCATGCGCTGGGACCAGCTCGGCTGGCAGGACAAGCAGCTCTGGGTGATGGGCGGCGACGGCGCGATGTTGGACATCGGCTTCCAGTCCCTCAGCCGTATGATGGCCAGTGGCATGAACATCAAGGTGTTGATCCTGGATACCCAGGTCTACTCCAATACCGGCGGCCAGACCAGCACCGGATCCTTCACTGGCCAGGAAAGCAAGATGTACGCCTTCGGGTCGGCCCACCCCGGCAAAGAAGAGACCCGCAAGGAGATCGGTCGCATCGCCATGATGCACCCGAACACCTATGTCGCGCAGACCGTGGCCGCCAGCCCCAACCATTTCTACAAGGCGATCCTGGAAGCCGCCGAGTTCGACGGCCCGGCGATTGTCAACACCTTCACCACCTGCCAGCCAGAGCACGGCGTGGCCGACAACATGGCCCGCGCCCAGTCCAAGCTGGCCGTCGACAGTCGAGCGTTTCCCATGTTTATCTATGACCCGCGCAAGGGCGAGACCATCAAGGAGCGCTTGAGTTTGCAGGGCAACCCGGCCGTCAATGACGACTGGTACGAGATCAAGAAGACCGGCGAGGTGGTCGATTTTGTCACCTTTGCCCGTTCCGAAGGACGCTTTGCCAAGCAGTTCGACAAAGATGGTAACCCGTCCGAAACGATCCTGCGCTCACAGGCGGATCGCCTGGCCAACTGGCATCTGTTGCAGGAGATGGCTGGCATTCGCTAACCCGGTCAAGTGGCCGACAATTTACCTGCTGTTGCGGATATGTTGGAGGGCGTCAGGATCGAATCGATCCTGACGCCCTCTACTTATTGGGATTTGACGTTACGGCAATCGACCATAATAATGGGCATAGTTTGTCGGTTAGGGATGAATGAATCCCATGTTGCCGTTGCAAGGTCGGTCACCCGCCCAACAGAGGTGCTTGGCCGATGTTAACGGCTATGTATGCCAGAATTCGCAAAAGGGCCGATGTCGCTTTGGGCACAGCCTGACAAGCACCGGCCTTTGCGGAAAGCAAGGAGAGACACTCTCTTTATGTCAAATTCCATTGTAGATATCGTTGCCGCGGACGAAGGCGTCAAAGAACCCGAATTGCTGGCCGAGTCCTCCGTCGCCCATGTGACCACAGGTGAGGCCCTCGCCCACACGCTTTCCACCGAGGAGCTGAAGAAGATTTACCGAACGATGGTGCTGATTCGGCGCACTGAAGAGTCGTTGCTGGAACTGGCCGAAAGTGGCAAGATCGGCGGCGCGATGCACACGGCCAATGGCCATGAAGCCAACGCATTGGGCGCCGCGGCCGCGTTGAAGCTGGACGATTATCTGACCTGCACCTATCGCGGCCACCATCACTCGCTGGCCCGCGGCATGGACCCTGGCAAGGCCATCGCCGAAGTGCTGGGCCGCGCCGATGGTTTTGCGGGTGGCAAGGGTGGCTCGATGCACTTTCTCGACCCGTCGCTTGGTCTCATGGGCGCCAACGGCATCGTCGGCGCGCAGGTGCCCCACGCGGCCGGCATGGCGCTGGCCATCAAGATGCGCGGCGAGGAGCGCATCGCCATCACCTTCTTTGGCGACGGTGCGATGTACCAGGGACTGATGCACGAGACCTTTAATATGGCGCAAAAGTGGAGCCTGCCCATCATCTTCTATTGCGAGAACAATCGCTACTCGGAGATGACGCCCATCACCCGCACCTCATCGGTGGACAATATTTTCACCTTTGCGCGCGCCTACGGCATGCGCAGCGAGCAGATCGACGGCAACGATGTCGAGGTCGTCTATGACGCGGTCAGCCGAGCAGCCAGCCTTGCCCGCGCCGGCGAAGGCCCCACCTTCATCGAGGGGATCACCTATCGGCTGAGCGGCCACATGGCCGGCGACCTGGAAACCTATCGCACTGTCGAAGAGGTCGATGAGCAACGCGAGCATGAGCCACTGGTTGTGTTGCGCCGCCGACTGTTGGAACGGGGCGTCGAGGAAGCGGAGCTAGATGACCTCCAGGCGGACGCGGAACAGGAAGTGGAAGCAGCGGTTGAGTTCGCTCAGAACAGCCCCTGGCCCGAATTGGCCGAGGCGTACACCGATGTCTACAAGGTCTAGGGGATCGCAAG
Source organism: Caldilineaceae bacterium (assembly GCA_012032975.1). Next base: position 8,773 of record JAAUPU010000024.1, read on the forward strand.
CATGAGAAAAACGACCTATATTCAGGCCATCAACGAGGCAATGAAGGACGAAATGCGTCGCGATGAACGGGTCTTTCTGATCGGCGAGGACATCGGTCACTATGGCGGGCTTTTCCGCGTCACCCGCAACTTGATGGATGAGTTTGGCCCCAACCGGGTGATCGATACGCCGATCAGCGAGCAAGGTTTTATGGGCATGGCCGTGGGCGCCGCGCTGGTCGGCATGAGGCCCATCGTCGAGTTGATGTACATGGACTTCTTCCTGGTCTGTGCGGACCAGATCTTCAACCAGGCGGCGCGCTATCATTATATGAGCGGCGGTATTCTCAATGTGCCGCTTGTGATCCGCGGCCAACAAGGGGGCGGCAAGAGCTATGGCTCGCAGCATAGTTCATGTGTGGACAGTGTCTTTGCCCAGTTTCCCGGCATCAAGATCGTGGCTCCAGCCACACCTTATGACGCCAAAGGATTGCTGATCTCGGCGATCCGCGAGGAAAACCCGGTGCTCTTCCTGGAACACAAGATGCTCTATTTCACCCGCGGCGAAATGCCTGACGCCGACGAAGAATATGTCGTCCCCATCGGCAAGGCGGACATCAAACGCAGCGGCAGCGACCTGACGCTGGCCACCTTTGGCTACAGTTTGCTGGAGGCGCAGGCGGCGGCTGACGAGCTGGCTGACGAGCACGGCATCGATGTGGAGATCGTGGACCTGCGCACGGTGACGCCGTTGGATATGGAGACGATCCTGGAGTCCGTCCAGAAGACGGGGCGGCTCTTGGCTGTGCACGAATCGCAGTCCAATTGCGGCATCGGCGCGGAGATCGTCGCGCGCGTCTATGAAGAAGCGCCTCATCTGTTGCGGGCGCCGGCGCGCAGGTTGGGCATGGCGCGGTCTCGATCCCGGTCTCCAAGCCGCTGGAACAGGAAATCTTACCCTGGAAACAGAATATGAAGGCCGCGGTGCTGGAGATGATGCGTCCGCCCATCTTTGCGTGATCGACTACCAGTCAGGCTTGAGCAAGAGGATGCGTTCATGGCGATAGAACTGAAACTCCCGGACATGGGAGAAGGCACGGAAGATGTCACGATCAGCCGTTGGCTGGTCAGCGATGGCGACGAGGTCGCAGAAGGCGATGTGGTGTTGGAGGTGGCCACCGACAAAGTGGACACCGAGGTCACCGCGCCGGCCAGCGGCAAACTGCTCCAGCGCAATTTCAGCGAAGGCGAACTCGCACCGGTCGATGCCGTGCTGGCCTTGATCGGCGCCGAGGGCGAGGCGGTCGAGACGGACGAGTCTGCTCCAGAGCCGCCCGAAGCTGAGAAGCGCACTCCTGAAACCCAACGTGAAGAGTCGCGAGCGACGGCGGATGGAGACGAGGAGACCAAAGCGTCGCCAGTCGCCAGGCGTATGGCTGCGGAGAAAGGCATTGCCCTGGCCGAGATCGCGGGGTCGGGACCGGGCGGACGGATCACCAAGGAGGATGTGCTGGCTGCCGGCGACCAGCCCGGCGACGACGCCCAGTCGGCTCTGCCGGAGGAACTAGCCAACGTGCCCTGACCGCGGTGCGCCGCCTGGCCGCCGAAAACAACATCAATCTGGACGAAGTGGCCGAAGGCAGACCGTTGAGTTCATTGACCAAGTATGAGGTCATGAGCGCGGTCGCCAGCCGAGATGCCAGTGAGCCTGTGGTGGTCGAGCCACGCTTCAAGCCGACTGCGCCTGCTGATCGGTCGGAAGAGAAGCCAACAGCAGCCCCAGGCGCGGCAAACCCAGAAACGCGGCTCCTGCGCAGGCTGAGTTGGCCAGCGGTGAGGAGCTGATCCCGCATACACGCATGCGTGCGGCAATTGCGCGCAACACCACCCAGAGCCTCTTCAGCGCCCCCACGTCACCACCATGTGGGATGTCAACATGAGTGCTGTCCTGGCCCATCGCAAGGTGCACAAGAAGGAGTTCGCCGCGGAAGGGGTCAACCTGACTGTCACCGCCTATCTGGTGCAGGCGATCATCGCCGGTTTGCGTGCGGTGCCAGCGGCCAATGCCTCCTGGTCGGACGAAGGGGTCATCATCAAGCGCACCTATCACATCGGTATGGCGGTAGCCTTGCCCATGGATGCCAACGGTCTGGGCGGTCTGATCGTGCCGGTGATCAAGAATGCCGGCGACCTGAACCTGATGGGAATCGCGCGGGCGGTCAACCGACTTGGCCGACAAGGCGCGCAACAACCAACTGCGCAGCGAGGATTTGCAGGGCGGCACCTTCACCTTGAGCAACTATGGCACCTCGGGCAGCATTTTTCAAACCCCGGTGATCGTCAGTCCGCAGGTTGGCATACTGGGCGTCGGCGCGATCGAGAAACGGCCCGTTGTGGTCAGCAACGGTCATCCATTGGAGGCCAACACCGGCGACTATCTGGCCTTTCTG
>JAAUPU010000565.1 GCA_012032975.1 Caldilineaceae bacterium
GTCGAGGGCGAGCAGGGGATTGCTGGCCGCTGGCGGCTCCGGGTCGGTCACGTCCAGCGCGGCGCCCGCGATCCAGCCTTCGGCCAGCGCCTGATAGAGTGCGACTTCGTCGATGATCGCGCCGCGCGAGGTGTTGATCAGATAGGCGCTGGGCTTCATCTGGCGCAAGGCCCGGGCATCGATCAGGCCCCGGCTTTCGGCCGTCAGCGGCGCATGGATCGAGACATAGTCGGACTGGCGCAACAGGAAGTCCAGATCGTTGGTGGCGACGCCTGTTGCACCCAGGGCATCCGCCGCCAGCCGGGGTGTGTAGGCGATGATCTCAAGACCAAAACCGCGCGCCTTGGGCACGAGCGCCCGCGCGATGTTTCCATAGCCGATCAGACCCAGGGTCTGGCCACGCAGACGGGGCATACCGCGCCCGCTCTGGAGATTCCAGACGCCGTCGCGCGTCTCGCGCGCAAAACGGACCACGCGGCGTGCGCAGGCCAGCAACAGCGCCATCACATGGTCCGAGACCTCTTCCAGACAGAAGTCAGGCACGTTGGTGACCAGGATGCCCAGGCGTGTGGCATGGTCGACCGGGATGTTGTCCAGCCCGATGCCATAGCGACTGACGATGAGGCAGCGGGTCGCGGCGTCGAGCGCGGCGGGCGGCACCTGTTTCCAGCAGGTCAGGATGGCATCGGCCTCCGGCGCAAGGCGGGTGATCTCGTCGGGCGAGCCGTCCTGTGCGACGATCAATTCGGCGTCGACCCCGCGCAGGATCTCTTGTTCAATGGTCAGCGAAGGCCAGGCGTAATCAGTGACCAGCACACGATATTGGGTCATGATGGATCAGAATCCTTGGAACTGATGGCGCGATCGAAGAGGAAGCTATCCACAGATTTCACGGTTGAGCCAGACAAGATCTGATCCATGTGGGAAATCTGTGGACGAGATGAAAAAGCAGGTCAGCTCTATGGTCCGAGTGGAGCGGTCGAAAAGACGACGTGGAACGGGACGCAATATATCATGACGCCGCCGAAGTTGGACAGATCTACATCTGCCGGGATGGGGTAGTTCTGATTGCCGACATTGCCCTTGAGCGAGCCGAGGTCCACACTTTGGCCCATCCCTTCTGGGCTTGTGGCGTCGATATTTTCCACCAGCAGAACGTGAAGATCCGGTCCGTTGGTGCTCTCGAAATTTTCAAAACGCAGGATTCGTTGGTCGCCCTGCTGGAAGATCGTGGCCGTGCCAGAGCCTTGGTGGAAGTTGTCTGCATCCTGAAATTCGCCGCTGGCCACGACCCGCCATTCGTCGCTGGCTGACGGCATCTCCTCTCCCATGGGTTTGTCTGGCATCTCTGCGGAGAGTTGCATCATCGTCGATTCAAGCGTCTGCTTCTTCTCATCGCTCATGGCGGCCATCGTCTCTGGCGTGGCGACTGCATCCAGAATCGTGGCCATCGCCTCGCCTTTCTCCGCTTCTGACATGGTGGAGATCTCGGTTGCGTTCGGGAGCGGAAAGGGAAAAGCTTCGTCCACCGGATTGTCGACGAAGAGCGGCGATGCCAGCCACCAGGCTATCGGCAGGGCGATCAAGAAGAGTGCGATGCCGAGGTATATCAATGTCCGTCTGTTCATGGAAAGTGTCTCCTGATGTGTAGTCGTGAAGGATATTGCCGCGTCGATGTCGCGGATCGTAGCCAGGTTATCTTGCACACAGGTGACGAAATTGTAACAGAATGATTATCGGCGCCGTTTTGGTGCTTCTTTTTTGCCACGAATTTCACGAATGACACGAATTATTGTACTGGTCAAGATGATCGTGAAACGTAGATGCGGTTTCTAACCGCATGATTTCTTGACAGAACGTGCGGCTACAAGTCGCACCTACAGGTTGTCAGATTCCACCATCTTGTTGACCCATACAAATGACACGACTGATGGCATGAAAATTCGTGGCAATACTCGACCGGAAGCGGACGTGAGGCGCGCCCGACCGCGGGTCGCATCGCTCAGATGCGCTGGCGGTCGAGCGTGATTTGAGTGGAGAGGGTGGCAGTCGGGGCCTGTGGGATGCGCCGTCAGTTAGCCCAAGTTGGGGTGATGGCCGTCTGGTCAGCCGTTCTTGCGGCGAATGCGTTCTGCCATGATGCTCATGACTTGAAGCGCAAAAAAGGGCGTGTTCTGGATCAGATAGAGGAAGCGGTGCTGGTTGACCGGGGCGAGCTTGCACGCTGTCCTGGCGCGAGCGGTGGCGCTGCGCGGCGAATCGTCCACCAGCGCCATTTCGCCGAAGATGCCGCCCGGGGAGACTGTTTCAAGCACCTTCTCGCCCAGCACAATATCGACTTCGCCCTCGACGACAACATACATGTCGTTGCAGGGATCGCCCTGGTTGAAGACAACCTCGCCGGCCGATAGCACCAGCGGGTTTTCTGCGTTCCGAAACAGGCCAATGCTCACCGTAGACATCCTAGCCCCCCATGCTGATCGCAAAACTGATGATGTGGCGAACGGAATTGAGACGTTCGTGTGTATCCTGCCACGGTACCCAACTTCTGTTAAAATTGGTCCATCGACCCTGTTACGGAGTTGCTAGCAGATCGTTAACAACCCGTTAACCCCGTGTTTGGCTGACCCATCCACAATTGATGGTCGTGCCGTTCATGTCGCCAAACAACCCCATGTTCCCTCAGGAGAAATCCGATGTCATCCGAGCGCAAGCAGGAAATCGAAGCGAAATTTATCGTCGAAGACCACTCTACGGCCAAAGAGCTTGGGGTTGCTCAAGCGTTGTCGGATCTCTATTCGCTCGGTCCGGTCCAAGAGGGCGAATATGTCGATCACTATCTGGACACGGCGGACTATAGGCTCTTGCGCAGGGGCTATTCACTGCGACTGCGCGCGGTTGGAGAGAAGCGGCTCGTCACGCTCAAAAGTCTGAAAGTGCGCGATCAGGCGCAGGCGCACAGCCGGCTCGAGATCGAGGAGGCTATCGCGGCGGACTTTGCGCCCCACGGCCTGAGCAATCTGCCGAAGTCGATTCGGGCCACGCTGCGACGGGCGGCGGGCAAAGATCCCCAATGGCGCGTGCTCTGTACCATCGAACAGGAGCGTTTGAAACGGCCGGTCTTCAAAGTGGCCGCGGCAGCGCAGCCGATCGCGGAATTGAGTCTGGATCTGGTTGCCATCTTTGCGGGTGAGCGGACGCCGGAAAGCACTTTGGTCGATCTGGTTGCCGAGGTCGAGGTCGAACTGTTGCCCGGCTTCGAAGCGGCGGAGATTGAGCCGATTGTCCAGGCATTGGGCAGCCGCCCAGATCTGCGCGCCGGCGCAACCAGCAAGCTGGAATACGCGCTGGCGATGGTCAGCCGCAGCCAACCCATCACACCCGAGATGGCCGTGAGCGAAGCGTGCCGTCTGATTTGGCGCGTCCAACTGACCGAGATGCTGCTCAATGAGTTTGGCGTGCGCACCAGCCAAGATATCGAATATGTTCACGCGATGCGCGTGGCGGTCCGGCGGATGCGCAGTGCAGGCCTGCTTTTTGGTGGCTTTTTTCAGCGGTCCGCGGTGCGCACCTATCTGAAGGAACTGAGGAAGCTCACCCGTCAACTCGGTGCGGTGCGCGACCTGGATGTGCTGGAGCGGCACCGGGCCAGTTTCGTGCATCGACCAG
>JAAUPU010000566.1 GCA_012032975.1 Caldilineaceae bacterium
TGATGCGGCGGCTGAATTTGAACGGCGGTGGCAGTGGTTAAATGCGGCCTTACCCCAGTTGCAGCCATTTTTTGCTGCACGACAGTTTCCGGATACATGGTTTCTACCGCTGTGGTCGGTGTGGTTGCCCTTGGCCTGTCAGTTGCAAGATTGGCAGCGATCATCGACCCGATCGACAGCGCCACCATCCCCCGCGCCCCAAATTATTGGTTTCCTCGGTGGACAAGGCAGTGGCAAGACGACTTTAACCACGTTATTAAAATGTTTGTTGGAATTGCAGGATTATCGGGTGTTGGCTTGGTCGATCGATGATCTGTACTTGCCCTATGGAGATCGGCTGCAATTACAGCAGCAGGATCCGCGGCTAATTTGGCGTGGTCCTCCCGGTACCCATGATGTGGCCTTGGGATTGAACGTCTTGAATCAATTCAAGCGAGGGCAGCAGCCCGTGGCGGTGCCGCGCTTTGATAAGTCTTGCCATGATGGTGCGGGCGATCGCATGGCGTTTGAAACCGTTGATCCGGTGGATTTTGTCTTGTTTGAAGGCTGGTGTGTGGGAGCCCGACCGATCGCGCCTTGTATCCTGGATCAACCCGACTTGCCGGCCCCGATTTGGACGGACGCAGATCGCACCTTTGCCCAGGATATGAATCTGGCGCTGCACGAATATTTGCCGCTGTGGGAGCAGCTCGATCGCTTAGTCGTGATGCAGTTGCAGGACTATCGCTGGAGTCAGCAGTGGCGACAGCAAGCGGAGCAGCAAATGCGAGCCAAAGGCTTGGCGGGGATGAGCGATCAAGCGATTCAGGAATTTGTGGAATATTTCTGGAAGTCCCTGCACCCGGAGCTATTTATTACGCCGCTGACTCAGGAACCCAGTTGGTCAGATTTGGTGCTGGAGATTGGGGTGGATCATTTGCCCGATCGGGTCTATCGACCGAGTGCGCGCGCCTGAATATGCGGGGCGATGAATCGCAAAAGTCACGTAATTGCGCGGCATTCCCTCCGTGCTAATGTGACGGTGCGCAATGGTGTGTTGTAAAGCTGAGGCAAATAATTTTGCATCAATAAAATAATCTCATCCGGGTGAGGGCTTGGCAGAATCGTGCGTTGGGCTGATCGGCGGATCAAAATTTCTGCAAATTCTCCGTGGGAGCGGTTATTTTAGAGGGGTTCTGGACTATTCTAAGTACAGAATTTGACTGTGTAATTGACTACCCGTGCCCCCATGAAAGTCTCAATGTCCGCTAACCCCGCCCAATCGCGTCAGATTAAGCAGCAGTTGGCGACGCCGGAGGAATCCCTATCCTACGAGCTGGGTAAAGCGGTTCAAGAACTTCCCCCGCTCTATACCAGGCTGTTGGCCGGGTCGATCAGTGTCTTGACGCTGGGCACGATTGCTTGGGCGCAGCTCAGCCAAGTTGAAGAAGTGGCCGTGACCCAGGGCAAGCTATTGCCCTCGACGGAAGTGCGACCGATTCGATCAACGAGCGTGGGTGGTGTCTCAAAAGCGCTGGTCAAAGAAGGTGATGTGGTGACTAAGGATCAAGTACTGGTGGAGCTTGACCCAGGGCGGTCGAAACCAGCATTGATGGCTTGGAGAAGGAAGTCGCCAAAATCAAGCAAGAAATTGCCCGCCTTGAATCGGAAAGTAGCGGTAGCATTGTCGGGGCAACGCCGGAGCAGACCCAGTTGTTGGAAGCACGCAAATTAGACTTGCAGACCCGTCAGCAGACGGCGATCGCGGAAGCCAATCGCCAAGTTGCAGTGATGAATGAGGCCCAAACGCAGCTATCGCGATTTCAGGAAAATTTAGAACGGGCGAAGGTTACCCGTGAGAATGCGATCGCGACCCGGAATGATTCACAGGCCAATCTGGCTATCGCCAAAGAGCGCCAGACGCGGATGAAGAGTCTGGAGGATAGTGGTGCTGTGCCCCACCTGGAAATTCTCAATGCCGCCGCCGCCGTGAATCAAGCTAATCAGCAGCTAGTCGCTGCGAATAACCAGATTAACGAAGCGGAAAATCAGATCGAGACGCTCAGCAATCAGATTCAAGCCTCGCGCGATCGGATGCAGCAGGCGCAGCGCGGACTCCAGCGTGCGGATCAATGTGCGTCGCGTCGCGCGCTGCTCGGCCTCGGTGCCGGTGGCGATCTGCACCTTGGCGATCTCGAGGTACCAGTCGCAGTACTCGTCCCAGACGAAGGCGTAGATGGCGTTGGCCACGTTGTCCAGCCGGTAGTCGGCGAAGCCGCGCTCCACCGCGGCTTCGACGCGCTGCAGCTCGCTGACGATCCACTTGTCGGCGTGCGAGAAATGCATGTAGCCCTCGGGCCCGCAGTCGTGCGTGCACCGGCCCATGCCGCGTTCGTGGCTGTCGAGGCCGTCCACCTGCATCAGCACGAAACGCGTGGCGTTCCACAGCTTGTTGCAGAAATTGCGGTAGCCCTCGCAGCGCTTGGGGTCGAAGCTGATGTTGCGCCCCAGGCTGGCCAGCGCGGCGAAGGTGAAGCGCAGCGCGTCGGCGCCGTAGGCCGGGATGCCGTCGGGGAATTCCTTCTCGGTGTCCTTGCGCACGCGCGGCGCCGTCTCGGGCTTGCGCAAGCCGGTGCTGCGCTTGTCCAGCAGCGCCGGCAGCGCGATGCCGTCGATCAGGTCCACCGGGTCGAGCACGTTGCCGTCGGACTTGCTCATCTTGCGGCCGTGCGCGTCGCGCACCAGGCCGTGGATGTAGACGTGGCGGAACGGCACCTGGCCGGTGAAGTGCGTCGTCATCATGATCATCCGGGCGACCCAGAAGAAGATGATGTCGAAGCCGGTGATGAGCACCGTGCTGGGCAGGAAGAGCTGCTGCTCCAGCTTGGCCTGCGCGCCGTCGTCGGGCCAGCCGGTCGATGCCGAGGTCGAGATCATCGGGCTGAAGCGCGACGCCTGGCAGAGCTTCGGCCCCACGCACGTGCCGGTCGGCGACTGTGCCGCCGTGCGCGTGGGCGGCGTCGATGTCGTGCTGATAAGCAACCGTACCCAGGCGACGGGCCTCGAGCTTTTCACCAACTGTCGGCATCAACCCCAGGCAGAAGAAGATCGTGGTGGTGAAATCGACCAACCACTTCATGGCCGCGTACGGGCCGATCGCTAAGAAGGTGATCTATGTCGAATCGAGCGGACCGCTTCGCCGCGATCACCGCAAGGTGCCCTACACGAAGGTGCAGCGCCCGATCTGGCCGCTCGACGCCGAGGCAAAGCCGCTCGGCCTGATCTGCTAGCCCGGTCTCGCTTCAGATTAAGGGGAGGCATATCCTGCCTTGCTTCCCTGTGAGCAATGGCGAGAGGCCGCCCCGACGGCAGGTACCCAGAATGCTGCAGCGCCACACGGACTGCCATGTGCCCAATGCACGCGAAGCGCGACAAGAGCCGAGCAATACCCCTATAGTGCCGGCGTGCGCGGACAGGCATCGTAGAGTGCCGGCGGCATAGCGAGATCAGTTCAAGAACGAGTCGAGGTAGGAAACGCGTACAAGACGGAGGAAGAGCCCATGTCACGTGTCCATCGGATTACTCGCCGCCGATCGCTGAAGGTCGCGGCTGGCGCGGTCGGCGCGACGCTGCCGCTGGTGCATGTCCAGTCGGCGAACGCTGCCGGCAAGCTGACGATGGGCATCTG
>JAAUPU010000567.1 GCA_012032975.1 Caldilineaceae bacterium
GCGCTCAGCCCTTCGGCACTGGTCAAGTGGCTGGCCACCCGCTCCACATCATCAACTTGTGTGTCGGCAAGCTGGGCAATGACGGGGCAGCCTAGCTTGGGCCAAAGCTTTGCGAAGTTCTTGATCGTGGCGGCGATGCCTCGATTCTGCATACCGTTTGCCATCACGACACCGCCGTTTGTCTCAGCGATCCTGGGTGGAGCCGAGCCGGCTCGGCTCCGTCGCATGATTGGCCCGATTACGACGCCGCCCAGACCCACCCACGAGTTTCCCCTGGGCGAGGCCTCGCCATAGCCGATGACACCGCCCGCCAGCAGCACTGGATTGGCAATTTCCATCCCCAGCTTGTGATTGGGTGCAAGGTCGATCATCGCTGGCCCTTGTCCTTCACATAAAAACAGCCCGGTCCGCCACTGGCAGACCGGGCTGTTTGATCAACAGATTGTTGTCACTGGATCGATCGACTTCCTATTCAGGACGGAAGCTGCCGATGATCTGGTCAAACTCAGGCTCTTTGGAAGCCATATTGCTCTCCTGGGTCGCCAGCGTCAACACGTAGATGTTGTCGTTGGCGATGACCGCGGCGACCTTGGCAAATAGCTTGGCGTCCATGCCGACCGAGGCGAGGTCGGCGACCGCTGAGCCAGTCACGCCGGGCATGTTGTTGATCACAGCGGTGTTCAAGTCGCGGATCTCGACATCGCCCAACATCGAGGCATTGGCCGACATGTTGGCTTCGAGGAAGTCCAGCAGAGATTCGGGTGTGACGCCAGGCGCATTGGGGATGACGAAAACGTTGGCTACGGTAGGCAGCCCGCCGAACATCATGCCCATCAGATCCGCTGCATAGATGACGCCGAGGTTCTCACCGTCCGGGCTGTCCAGGAAGTCGTTGAGCGGCGCCATCGCGTCGCCCATGCCAACCGTGTTGGCCATGTTCTGAAACTGCGGGCTACGCAGGTCGAATGGCGAATAGCCACGCGGCACGGCCAGGGAGTAGCCGAGCGTCTCGTCAACCACAGGTGTAAAGCCCGAAGGAATCGTGACCTGTGGCGTTGGGACTGGCGTGGGCGTAGGCGGAACAGGGGTCTCGCCTGGTTTCGGTGTGGGAGTCGGTTCGGGTGTGTTGGTGGGGGTTGGGACCGGCGTGGGCGTGAACGTCGGCGTCGCCTGCATGAACGGAATGTCGAAGGGCAATTGGCTCAGGTCGAAGGGCAGAGCGCCTCCACAGCCAGCCAGCGCGAGCACAGCAACAATCAGGGCAGTCGCCAATAAGAGCTTGGAATTGCCCCGGTCTCCAGAACGGAACGGGTTTTTCATTGTCTCCCTCCTCAGGACGTAACGGATGTGATGGTGGAAAATGTCGGTAGATGTGGAGCGCTATTAGAGCAATAGACACGGCGACCAGTCTGACCGCCGCGAGGTCTATTGTACGCAAGATGTGGACTGTGACAAAACCGGACAAAAGCTCAAAGTCGAAGCTTGGTGCGCAAGAAACGATAGACGGAGCCGTTCGCTATGTCGCCAACCAAGAACCCGCCTGGGAATGTCTGGGAGATGGCATCAAAGCGACGCGGCGTTGATGCGGTCGCAAAACCCAAAGCGATCTGGCGCTGCTCGTTGTCCCAAGCCTGTGCGAAGGCACGCTCGGGCAAAAACAGAGTGTCCTGTGGAGGAATCATCTCTGGGTCTGGTTCAGACTGACCTTCTTGCCAAGTATCGGCAACCTGCTCCCATTCTTGAGTGCCTGCATAGTATACATAGATCAAGGGCGTTTCGTCCAACCGCAACATGAAGCCATGTTCAAAAGGGAGCAGATCGCCCCCACCAGGCTTGGCGCTGGCAGTCGGACAGAGAAATTCGGCCCGCACCTGTTCATCCAATTCAGTCAGGATGCCGCTAAAGTGCGCGTCCACTGTGTATGGACAGGCCAGCACGATCTTCCCTTCGCCGACCTGTGGCGTTTCCTGCGGGGGTTCGGTCGGCGTCAGGGTGTCAACTTGGGGAAGCGAATCTTCGGACTGCGCCGGGATCCCAGTCGGCGTCACGGGTTCCACTTGCAAAACGCGGCCAAGCGGCGGCTCCTGAGCCAATGGCTGCGCCGGTGGAGGAGCAAAGGCCTGCGCCGGCGCGCGGCTTTCTGTCAACGCCGCCGACGCGATCATCGCAGTCGAACTGGGGGATGGGGTAGACGTGGGCTTTTCGGACGACGTGGGAATAGATGTGGCGACAGATGTGGCGATAGGTGTGGCGGTGGTCCCGGCTTGGGCCAGGATCGCCAACTGGGGCGTGGTCGACCCCGGCTGGGTGGCGGCCACGCCATCGGTTGGGGCAGATTGCCAGCGGTACCGAATGCTGACAACCGCAACCGCCGAGACCAGTATCAGCGCTGCCATCGCGGCCAACGTGGGGGCCAGCCAACGTGCGCTCTTGCGTTTCGTCCGAGAAAATTGGGGAGTAGCGGTCGCTTCGACCGGCAGCACAATGGCAGATGTCTGCGAAGCGGATTCCGTCGCTGGTTTGAGCGCCAGGGAAGATGCCGGCACCAATATCGTGCTAGAACCACCGCTGCTGCGCGTCGGTGTTGGCATCACGGAAGAGAGGGTGAGCGTCGCGGTGGCGCTGCCAGGTTCCACCTCGTCCGTTGGCAGAACGAAGGTGGGAGGTACATTGCGACCGGCGGCATGGGCCAGGTCATCGGCCATTTCGGCCGCGCTGGCATAGCGATCTTCTGGCCGCTTGGCCATGCTGCGCTGCAAGATTTCCACAAACAGAGGCGAGAGCCGACGCAACAGACCGTCCCCGATGGTCAACGGTTCGTACACATGTGCGTGCAAGATCTGGGTGGTCGAGCCTGAAAAGGGCAGATGACCCACGACACAGCGATACAGAACCGCGCCAAGCGAATAGATATCCGCTCGACCATCGATCTCTCTTCGGCCCGCACACTGCTCCGGCGCCATGTACGCAGGCGTCCCCACCGTGCGCCCCATGCTTGTCAACTCCGGCGAGTCCACCGCGCGCGCAATGCCAAAATCTGAGAGCAACGGCACGACTGGATGGTCAAGAGATTCCAACTGGATGCTGTTGGCCGCACCGGGGCTGGTCGGGCGCAAGAGGATGTTGCTGGGTTTGACATCGCGATGCACGATCCCGGCCTCGTGGGCATAGGCCAGGGCGCGGGCAATTGGCTCCAGCAGGTTGCAGCTCTCTTCCGGGCGAAGTTGGCCGCGCTGCGCCAGCAGATCGGAGAGGCTCTCCCCTTCGACCAGTTCCATCGCGATATACGCGACATCGCCACGAATGGCGGTGCCGACCTGAATGATGCGAACGATGTGGGGGTGGCGCAATGCGCCAGCGGTAAGGGCTTCGCGGCGGAAGCGGTTGTAGGTGTTCTCGTCGGCGTTTGGGAGAAGGATTTTCAGCGCAACCGACTTGCCCAGCACCTGATCGTAGGCTTGGTAGACCGACGCCGCGCCGCCGTGCCCAGTTCCTGCGCGACTGCGCCGACCACACCGATCAGCTCGTCGATTCTCCTGGTCGTCTATCGCGAGGTCAGCTCCGACCTCATGTCCTGCTACATGTCGAACGTGAGCAATCGGATGAACGAGGTGATGAAGGTCCTGACGATGGTGGCCACGATATTCATCCCGCTGAGCT
>JAAUPU010000568.1 GCA_012032975.1 Caldilineaceae bacterium
GGTGAAGTACGACAAGCGTAGCTGGAAGCGCCGAAACCCTATTGAGATCATCGGCGGAAGGCGGCGGGCTTGGCGGCATGTAGCAATCCGAAGCGACAGGGGCCCGACGGTCTTCCTGTCGGCCGTCTCGCGCGCTCTCTCGTCGTTTGCTGGCTATGAATTCTGACCGTAAGAGTTCGCTGCTGCAATAACTTGCATTGAATACAAATACGGTTATCGTCGATCAGGTGACTTTGGCTATGCGCCTAGTTTCGGCGCGGCGCACCAAGGAAACCTTGGGCGATAAACGCCCAAAAACCCAGGATGGAGGAATGGGATGTTCAATTTTAAAGGGGCGATTGTCCCTTCTGCACTGTCGTTCTTGATGATGGCCAGTACCGCCGTTGCAGCTCCAAATAAAGTTGCGGGTCCTGGGTTCGATCCGGGGTGCTTTGCCCCATGGAATGATGAGATCGGCTACTTTCAGTGGGAGAAACGCGACGGCCCGCACAAGATCGCAATCGTGAACGGTTTTGTCGGCAACACCTGGCGGATCCAGATGATCCAAACGGCAAAAGCCTATGCAGCACAACCCGAGATTGCCGCGCAGATCGAAGAGTTCAAGGTCGTCTCTACAGGCACGGATGTCGCCGCGCAATTGGGAGCGATCGAGGATTTCATCAACCAGGGCTATGATGCCATCGTGACCATCGCGGTATCTCCGGAAGGCTTTGATCGCGTCATTCGCCTTGCTGACCGTAATGACGTGGTGCTTGTGCCATTCGATAACGTGCTCGATACCGACAAGGTGATGCAGGTCAACAAAGACCAACTCGAAATGGGGCGCATGTACGGGCGCTGGTTGCTCGATCAGTTCGGCGACAAGTCGGAAGGCAAGATCCTCGAGGTGCGCGGCCTGCCGGGCAACTCTGTTGATCGCGACCGAAGCATCGGGTTCCACGAGATCATGGACGCGTCTGGCGGGAAGTGGGACATTGTTCAGGTTGTCGGCAACTGGGATGACGGCACCGCACAAAAAGTAACTGCAGATGCGATCGCCGTGCACAGTCAATTCGATGGCGTTGTCGTACAGGGCGGCACCACCGGTGCTGTGCGGGCCATGCTGGACGCAGGACACCCTATGGTGCCCATGGCCGGTGAAGCAGAGAACGGTTTCCGCAAGATCGTCGCGGAGCAAGCTGACAACGGTTTGAAAGCCATCTCCATCGGGCAGTCGCCCGGTATGGTATCTGTCGCCATGAAGGCGGCACTCGCTGCCCTTGATGGTCAGGTGATGCCACAACTCATATCGATCCCGATCCCGGCAACGCGGTATGATGAACTTGAAGCGGACAAGAACTATTGGCCCGATCTGACGGACAACTTCTTTACCGTCAATGAGTTCCCAGCCTGTGATGTCAATATCACCGCGCGGGAGATCATGACAAACGACGCTGAAAACCTCGAATAGGACGACAACATCGACGCCGGGCCAATGGGTCCGGCGTCATAACTCTAGCCTTTCGAGTGTTTCTGAAAATCATGTCGACACCCCCTAACGAGCTTGCGCAATCGCATGTCCAACTGAAGGGTATCACCAAACGCTACGGTGGGGTGACGGCGCTTGATACCGTCGATTTTGCCTGTGAACTGGGATCGATTCATGCCGTCCTTGGTGAGAATGGCGCTGGAAAATCGACCTTGATCAAAATCATCTCCGGCGTCGTCCAACCCGACGAAGGCGAACTCCGCCTCGACGGCAAACCGGTAAGCTTTTCACATCCTGCTGCGGCCAATGCGCAAGGGATCGTATGCATTTTTCAGGAGCTGTCGCTGCTCTCGGATCTGTCGGTGGCTGACAATATTTCGATTGCAGATCCACCACGGCGGTTTGGTCTGATCGACAGGAAAGCGCAGCGCCGACGCGCTGAAGAACTTTTGGCCCGCATTGGCTGCGAAGACGTCAATCCGTTGTCCCGCGTACGCGACCTGCCCCTGTCACGTAGGCAAATGGTGGAAATAGCCAAGGCGCTGGCGAAAGATCCGAATGTTCTCATCCTTGACGAGGCAACGTCTGCCCTCACCGCCGCGGATGTGGATACCGTTTTTGACATCCTGCGCCGTCTGCGCGACGACGGCATTTCGATCCTGACAATCTCTCACCGTATGCATGAAATCGAAGCCATTGCCGACAAGTGTTCGGTGTTCCGAAATGGCCGCCATATCGAAACCTTCCAACAGGGCGCAAGATCGGAAGGGGAGATCGTACAGATGATGATCGGGCGGGAAATCACGGCACATTTCCCGCCCAAACCACTCCGCCCAAAGCCGCGGAGCCGATTTTGGAGCTCAGGAAGTACTCTTGGGAAGACCGGCTCAAATCGATTGATCTGAAGGTCGGCGCCGGCGAAATCGTCGGGCTGGGCGGGCTCGACGGGCAAGGGCAAAAAGAGCTTCTGCTTGGCCTTTTCGGGGTGCTCAAGGGTACAGGGGAGAGGTTACGGTTCAAGGCAGGAAAGTCGAAATCAACTCACCGCAAGACGCCAAGGCGGCCGGCATCGATCTGGCCCTGATCCCGGAAGACCGCAAGACCGAAGGCCTGATGCTGCCGATGTCCATTGCCGATAATCTGACGATCGCCTCACTGAAACGTCTCTCCCGCGGGATATTCATCGACGCCGATGCAATGGCTGCGGCCGTCGACGATGGCATTCAGCGGATGCAGATCAAAGTCGGATCAAGTGCCGATGCGGTCTCGACCTTGTCCGGCGGCAACCAGCAAAAGGTTGTGATCGCCAAATGGTTGATGACCAATCCGAAGATTGTTCTTCTGAACGATCCGACGCGCGGTATCGATGTGGGGACCAAGCAGGAAATATACCGGTTGTTGCGCAGTCTTGCCGAGAACGGGCCTCGATCGTCTACTATTCTACCGACTATGAAGAACTCATTGGATGCTGCGACCGCGTGGCCGTCATGTATGACGGCGAAATCGTACGCGAATTGCGGGGTGATGAGATCAATGAGCGCAACATCATTGCGTCGGCGCTCAAAATGGATGAGGCAGCAGTATGAACGATCTGAAAGTGCGGCTTTCGCAAAACGCCGCCCTGCTGACCGCCATTGTCGTCTTCATCCTGTTCTACATCTTTTACAACATGAACCACCCGCGCGGGTTTTCCGCTGCGGTATTGATCCAGAACTCGAACGAAGTGTTCACGCTGGCAATGGTTGCCATGGCGCAGACTGTGCCGGTCCTGATGGGCGGCCTGGATCTGTCCGTTGGCGCGATAATGACCCTGGTGAATACCATCGCAAGCCATTTGCTGAATGGCAGTCCGATGCAGATCGCTTTCGGCATTTTGGTCAGCCTTGCTGCCGGCGCCGCCTGCGGTTTCGTGAATGGATGCATCGTGGTCTATGGGCGCATCCAGCCAATCATTGCAACGCTCGCAACCGGCGCGATTTTTCTTGGACTGGCCTTGTTTCTTCGTCCTCGCCGGGGGGCAACGTGGACGAAGATCTCTCTTGGGCGACAACAAACGATCTTTTTGAGATTGCCGCTACATACGGCTTTGCGCAAGACGGCGAAGCTGCGTGGTTCCAGTTCATCTCCTGGATTCCCGTACCTTTGTTGGTGCTAGTCCTGGTCGCGGTTCTGATCTGGATGCCATTTGCC
>JAAUPU010000569.1 GCA_012032975.1 Caldilineaceae bacterium
CGCGACGCCGCCCCGCCCGGCGCGACGAGGACATCGAGAAGGCCCTCCGCCCCCGCGTGCTCGACGACTTCATCGGGCAGCAGAAGATCAAAGACAACCTGCGCGTGTTCCTCGCCGCCGCGCTCCAGCGCGGCGAAACGCTCGACTACCTGCTCCACAAAGCCCGGCGTCTCGACGATGCGCGCCGGCCGCGGGCCGCGCGGCCCGGTCTTGAAGGCGATGTAGCCTTCGGCCTTCTTGTTCTGGATGTCCTTGATCTGATCCTCGACCGTGTCGCCGCGGATGTGGGCGTAGATCTTGATGCGGTCGCGCAGCGGACCGCCCAGCAGCTTGTAGACGGGCACGCCCAGCGCCTTGCCGGCCAGATCCCAGAGTGCCTGGTCGATGCCAGAGATCGCGCTGGTCAGGACTGGGCCGCCGCGGTAAAACGCGTGTTTGTAGTTTGCCTGCCAGTGGTGGACGACGCGGGTCGGGTCCTGGCCGATGAGATAGTCGGCCATTTCGTCGACGGCCGTGGCCACCGTGCGTGCGCGGCCCTCCACCACGGGTTCGCCCAGGCCGACCAACCCTTCGTCGGTGTGGATTTTTAGGAAGAGCCAGCGCGGTTTGACTAGAAATGTCTCAAGTTTGGTGATCTTCACGTCGATTCTACTTTCTGTGGGATGGTTGGACCGGGACACGATCCGCGGTGTTGGTGATGCGTCTCTAGTTTACTGTCGAACGCGCATTTTGCCCAAGGAGCGGCAGGCAACTTCTGTTGTTGGCAGAGCGATCTGCAGAGGGTCGCGAAGCGATTTGGTTGTTCAAAGGGCGGTTTGGGGAGTACGCGGCCAGATGGATCGGAACACCTGCTGCACCTACGTTCGATTGCCACTCAGCAGGTCAGCGAGCACCGTTTCTGCCACCCCATCCGGGTGATCGGTCGCCCGGATGAACGGTAAATCGGACTGGGCGTCCGCCGGTATCCGCGCCACGATCGAGCGTTGAAGGCGGGCCGCAATCACTTTGTATTCGTGCCATGTACCTGGATGATTGGCCACGTAGCTGCTCAGTTCGGCGGCGCGGCGAAGCGTGTCACCGACGGTCTCACCCTCCAAGCTCTCCGCCTCGCTGGCCCATAGTCCGGCCACGCCGCAAAGAGATGGGGTGTATTCAAAACGGGGTTGCTCCAACGTCACTTTGAACACACCCAAAATGAAAATCATCCACGAAGCGCGCTTGGAAGGCAACCGCCCTTAGGCGCGAAGTAGCACAAAGAAACGAGGCCAAATTTTGGTCTCACTTAGTGCCCTTCGCGTGAAGTCGTGGATGGTCGTCTTTCTGCAACGGCCCGGTTCTTCGTGTCGCTGTGTGGATCACGATTGTCTCATGATCGACCTGATTCACGCACCCGGTTGCCATAGCGGCTCGGCCACCTGGCGTGCGTGGTTTTCATAGCGCGCCATCACAAAGAGCGCATCGGAGAGTCGGTTGAGATAGGCGAGCACCTGACCGCCCACAGGTTCGGCGCGCGCCAGTGTTGTGGCCTGCCGTTCGGCGCGACGACAGACTGTGCGCGCGACATGCAGATGCGCAGAACCGATGGCGCCGCCGGGCAGGATGAAGTTTTCCAGCGGTCCCACGACGGCTGTCATCTCGTCGATGAGCGCCTCCAACTTTTCGACATGGCGCAACTCGATTTGCGGGATAGCGAATTTCTGCTTGTCCTCTTCCAGAAAACAGAGGTCGGAACCGGCATCGAAAAGTTGATTCTGTATTTGGCGCAGCTCCTCGTCCAGCCGCTCGCACAGCCCCGAAGCCAGCGCGACGCCGATCTGTGAATTGAGTTCGTCGATCTCGCCATAGACCTGGACGCGCAGGCTGTCTTTTGCCACCCGTTGTCCACCGCCGAGGGAGGTGTTGCCGCCGTCACCGCGTTTGGTATAAATTTTCGTCAATCTAGGCATGATTTCTTCTTTCTTGGATCGGATCCTTTGGGATCGCCTTGTCAATACTTCTTCCACGTAGCCCAGACGACCAGCCAGATCGCCCCAAAGATCAATGGCAGGCCGACCAGAAAGAGGATCGCGCCAAAGAGGATTGTCTGCTGCAATCGATCTCCCTGTTCGGCTGACTGGCGCGGCGCTGACGATGCCTGCGCGTTGTCCGCGAGATCCATGGGCAAGGGCAGGGCAATGGCTGCTACGGCTGGCGTGGAGGTGTCTGTTGGCAATGGTGTTGGCGTTTCAGAAGGCAACGGCGTCTGTGTGGCCGTCGCGGTCGGCGATGCGGCCGTTTCGCTGGGAACTGGGGATGGGGTGGATGTTTCGGTCACAGCGTCGGTCGGCGTCGCAGTTGCTGTCTCTGTGGCCGTTTCTGTGGCCGTTTCGGTCGGCAGCGGCGTAGGTGTTTCTGTCGGTGTCTCTGTGGGCGTCTCCGTCGGTGTCTCCGTCGGTGTCTCTGTGGGAAAATCGAGCGGCGACTGTGGGTTGCCGGAGCTGTCCAGCGTTTGCTGTCCTGCGGCGGCCAATGCGGCGCGTTGGGCCTCTCCCGGGGCCGAGAAGACCGGCGTCACCACGATTGTGAGCTGGGCGATCTGCTCACCCACAATGCTCTGTGCGACGAGCCGGTAGGTGACTGTCTTTTCCGGGTTTAGCGTGCGGCTGCCAATGGCTGTGACCTCTTCTTCGCCGCCAGGATAGCGCAGCAGAACACGGGTCGCGTCGTTGACCTGCCAACTCATCACGACGGTCTCCCCATATTGGACGGCCACGCGATCAACGGAAAATACTTCCAGCCCAGGCGTGGGGATGGGGGTAAACGTTGGCGTGGCGGTGGGGCCGGGGGTTGGGGAGAGCGTTTCCGTGGGGATCAGTGTCGGCGTGCTGGTCGATGGCTTGCGGGTCTTGGTCGCGGTGGCTGTGGGCGTCGGCAGCGGCGAAAAGACCGTGGCGGTGGCCGTTGGCGTGATTGTAGCTGTTGGCGCAGTTGTCGGAGTTACCGTATCTGTCAATGTCACCGTATCTGTCAGTGTCACCGTATCTGTCGGTGTCACCGTGTCCGTCAGTGGCACTGTGTCAGTCAGTGGCACTGTGTCAGTCACGACGACCGTGTCAGTCACGACGACCGTGTCAGTCACCGTCTCTGGAGCATTGATGCCATCGGTTACTTGTGTGGTCGATTCAGTGCCCACCACATGGACCTGGGCAACTGACAAAAAGTAGACTCGCTGCCGAATCCCGCGGACCTGATGCTGGCTGGTGCACCAGCCATTTGGTTCGGTGGCTGAGCCTGAACGGAAAGGATTGTCACAAGCCACAGACCGACCAGGGAAAGCGTAATAGGGAATACAAGGCGAATGACAAAGCGTCTTTGCGCTATTTGCATGGATTTCACAGGTCAATCAAAAAAGGGCCGACGCGCCACATCGCCGATCGTCGTGCGCTCTGGGCCGTCCATGACGAACGCCACGGACAAGAGCTTCGGTCCCTGCGATGCGTTCGTCGAGACATAAAAGCACCTTCCTGCCTTTGCAAGAAGGTGTGGGCAGCCCATGTAGTTTGAGTATACGGCGAGGGGCGCGGCGTTGTCAATAGTTCGAGGAGCGACCCGATCGATCGCCGAGAAGAAGCAGGCCCAGAAGCATCAGAATGCCCAGCCCAAAGGCCCACCAGCCCC
>JAAUPU010000570.1 GCA_012032975.1 Caldilineaceae bacterium
TCGGCGGCGTACAGCTGGAAGACCTCGTTGAAGCGAGCCGCCTCCTTGTCCCCGTCGTCGCTCAGCCGGTAGGGGATCGAACCCGACGGCGCTGAGAAAATCGCCGGCACCGCCGCCCTGGGCGGCGCAACCGTTGAGGACGGCGTCATGCCCGCCACGCAGAACGCCGCCAAGCGCCACTGACAGATCAAGGAGTGGTCCGCCGGTCTCGCCACGCAGCACGCGCATCACTTCGGCCACCTCGAGGGCATTGCCGAGGCTCAAGGCGAGCGGCTGGTTCATGTCGCTGATCACGGCGGTCGTCTTGCAGCCTGCCGCATTGGCGGTGCCGACAAGGGCCTCGGCCAGTGCCTCGGCCTGGGCCATATCCTTCATGAACGCACCGCTGCCGATCTTGACGTCGAGCACCAGCGCCTCGAGGCCGCCTGCAAGTTTCTTCGACAGGATCGAGGCGGTGATCAGATCGAGGCTGTCCACGGTGCTGGTGACATCGCGGATGGCATAGAGCCGCTTGTCGGCGGGCGCGATATCGGCGCTGGCGCTCACGATGGCGCAGCCGACGTCGCGAACGGTGGCGCGGAAGCGGTCCTCGCCAAGGTCCGTCCCGACGCCCGGAATGGCCTCGAGCTTGTCGAGCGTACCGCCGGTATGGCCCAGCCCGCGACCCGAAATCATCGGCACATAGGCCCCGCAGGCTGCCAGTGCAGGCGCCAGAACGAGCGAGACGCAATCGCCCACACCACCGGTCGAATGCTTGTCCAGCACCGGCCCGTCGAGATCCGGCCAATCCAGCACGCGGCCGCTGTAAATGTCGCGCAACTGGGTGATCGACAGCTCCGGGGTTGGGTTGGCTGCGTTGACGATCACGGCGATCCCATCCAGCCCGAGTGGTGCGGCGACCAGTTTGGGCGAGACAGGCAGGGGTGTGCCGGCGCGGGTCGCGGCGCCACTCTCCTCTGCTGGATCGGCCGCAAACTCCGTGGTCGCAGCCAGGTTGATCGCGCCACTCTCCACCCGCTGCAGACCGATGCTGCTGCCGCCCCCGCGCAGGCTGAAGACCACGTTGGGATGAGCCGATGAAAACGCTTCCGTCAGTTCGAGAAGGACGGGGCGCATCGACGTGGCGCCGGCAATGATGATGGTCGTCGGGACCGGCGTGGCGACCACTGCCTGCGCGCAAGCTGAGAGGGTTAACAGAGCGCAGAGCAGCACAAGCCAGTAGACGGGACGCAAGAGTCTGAGCATGGCTCTGTCCGCGCACCAACGCCGCGCGCGCAACGTACTCCAGCCACAGTGCGGTCATTTGCTTCATCCTGTTGTCAACAGCAGGACGACTAGACCGACGACCGCACAGTAGGCGGAAAAGAGGTAGAGCGTCCGGGTGTGCAGATAGGCCAGCAACAGGCGGATGGCCAAGAAACCCACGACGGCGCTAGTGACAAAGCCGACCAAGAGCGCGGGCGCTTCCGCCCGCACCAACTGGCTGTCGGTCGAAAGGGCCGTCGAAAGCTGCAACAGGCCGGCGCCCAGAAAGGCCGGCGCGCCCAGAAAAAAGCTGAAACGGGCAGCATCCTCACGCTGGATGCCCAGCGCCAGACCGGCGGCAATCGTGCTGCCGCTGCGGCTGATGCCGGGAAAAAGGGCAAATGCCTGGGCAAGACCGATCAGCAGACCATCCAGCCAGCGCAACGAATCCAGCCGACGCAACTGGCTGCGTCGCCCCGCAATCCATTCGCTGCCGGCAAGAAGCGCAGCGGTGATCAAGAGCGCCAGCCCGGCGGAGCGCGGCCCATTCGGATCCTGAAAGAGCGACTCGAAATACTCTTTGAAGAAAAGCCCGACCAGCGCTGCCGGGATGCTGCCGAGCACGATGTACCAGCCAAGCCGTGCATTGGCGTCTGCGAGCGAGCGGCTGAGCAGGCTCGACAGCGTCGCCTTGATGATCATCCAGAAATCGCGCCAGAAGACCAGCAGGATCGCCACGAGTGTGCCCCAATGCAAGATGGCGTCGAAGAGCAGTGAGGAGGCTGGCCAACCCAAGGCCCAGGGCGCCAGCACGAGATGACCGCTGCTGCTGACCGGGACAAACTCGGTGAGTCCTTGCACGACGCCCAACACGAAAGCCCTGATCAATTCAGACAACGGGGAAGACCTTTCCAGTGGTGGGCAGAATCGGGCGCGCAGGCCCTGAACCCAAGCTCACGATTGAGCCGACGCCTTGCGAAGCTGGCGCTGTTGATGGCGCACATCCTGATTCGTCATATGGTAGCCGTCGAGAAAATCGGCGCGAAAGTCGTCGAACGAACCCGCGCGGATCGCTGTGCGAATCTGGCGCATCAGATTTAGCATAAAATAGAGATTGTGGATGGTGCCCAACCGCAACGCCGTGATTTCACCCGCCTTGTAGAGATGACGCAAATACGCCCGGCTAAATGTTCGGCATGTGTAGCAGCCACATCCATCCTGGAGCGGCGCTGGGTCGGCGGCGAATTTGGCATTGCGGATATTGATGCGGCCATCGGGTGTGAAGAGCGCGCCGTTGCGCGCAATCCGCGTTGGCAGCACGCAGTCGAAAAAGTCGACGCCACGATAGACGGCCTCGACCACATCTTCCGGCGCGCCGACGCCCATCAGATATCTGGGTTTGTCCAGCGGCAATGCAGGGCAACATGCGTCCAGTGTGGCGTACATCTGTTCCTTGGTTTCGCCGACGGCCAGCCCGCCGATGGCATAGCCAGGAAAATCCAGGTTTGTGAGAAAACGGGCGCTCTCCAGCCGCAAATCGGGGAAGATGCCGCCCTGGATAATGCCAAAGAGCGCCTGATCGGGTCGAGTGTGCGCGGCTTTACATTGCTCTGCCCAGCGGTGGGTGCGCGCCAGTGCGACCCGGTTGTAGTCATAGTCAAGCGGCTCTGGACATTCATCCAGCACCATCGCGATGTCCGCGCCCAGCGCCTGTTCGATCTCCATCACCGATTCCGGTGTGAAGCGATGGGGGCTGCCATCGATGTGGCTGCGAAAGGTGACGCCTTCATCGTCCAGCTTGCGTTGGCTCGCCAAGCTAAAGACCTGATAGCCGCCTGAATCGGTCAGGATCGGCCCATCCCAGGCCATAAAACCGTGTAGCCCACCCATTGCCTCGACCAGACGATGGCCCGGGCGCAGGTAGAGGTGATATGTATTGGCCAGGATGAGGTCGCAGCCAAGCTCGGTGAGGTCGCGCGGCTCGACGGTCTTTACGTTGGCGAGGGTGCCCACCGGGGCAAAGGCAGGCATCTGGATCGGTCCGTGGGGGGTAAAAAAGGTGCTTTGTCGTGCTGCGCCATCACGATGGTTTAGCTCAAAGCGGAAAGGTGTGCTCATGTAGCCCAGCTTTGCTTCGCCTCTGGGTCAGGCTGCTTCTCGACTTGTTTGCGTGGCAGGCTGCCGCGGATCAGCACACCGTTATTCGTTGCTGGACAGGGCGACAGCACGCTGAGCGAGCCTGAGAGTATGCTGACACGCTCGTGCATATTGAGCAGGCCGTAGCTGCCAGCCTCATAATAATTTTCGATGGTGGCAGCGAAGTCAAAACCAATGCCATCGTCTTCCACCTCATAGGTGAGCGTTTCCACATCTGCGCCAAGACGAATCCACACATTGGCGGCGCGTGCATG
>JAAUPU010000025.1 GCA_012032975.1 Caldilineaceae bacterium
CCTGGTCGAGGATCTTCAAGTCCTCCTCCGTCAGCCATCCCGGCTTTCCGATATTATCGGTTATCATGAATATGACCGCGGGAAACTCCATGCGCTTAAGAACGGGGAAGGCCAGCTCAAAATTATCTATGGTCCCGTCGTCGAACGTGATGGCGACGGCGTTGGGCGGCAGAGGCCTTGCTTTCGTTCTTGGACTCCATGACCGAGACGCCGTTGTCCACCTGTTGGACGATAGACTGTAGCTTGGCTGAAAGCTCTTGCAGAACCTTCATGGCGTACTGGTCAGCCTCCTCTGCTCGGCGGCGGGCAGCCTGATGGCTCTCTGCGATGATGCGCTCCGCCTCCTGACGGGCTGTCTGGAGCAGTGCATCATCGGCTACAATCTCTTTGGCCCTTTTCTGCGAATCCTGAAGGATACGATTGGCTTCCGCCTGTGCATCCGCCAAAATCCGGTCCCGTTCCGCCAGCGTTCGTTCGCCCTCCCGAATCGAACTTGGGACATTGATGCGCAGCCGCTCGACCAATTGTTCGAACTCTTGAGCGTTGATCACGCGATAAGGCGAAAAAGGAATGTGCCATCCCTGGTAGAGCATCTCTTCCATTTGATCGAGCATTTGCAAGATAGCGATAGAACACCTCCTGATCTGCCGGCCACGAGAAGCACGGTGGACCGGTGAGACGATGGATCGCGTTCGCATTTCAGAATGCAAACGGTTAGGCGGAAAGCGACCTGGCGACTGTCAATACCCAAGAGCAGCCGCTCTGTTAGTCCCGATATGAAAGCTTCCCGTCGCTGCGCGAGATATTTGACAGTGCTGCGGCCGGTTCTGGCGGGCCAAAACGGTCACGAAGGGCATCCCTCACATGTTTGGGCGCCCAATGTTCATAGTTCCCGCCCAAACTGGCGACCTCTTTTAATATGGTCGCACTGAGATATGCATACTCTCCGTTACAGAAGAGACAACAAAGCTCGATATCCGGCGCCATCTGATGGTTGGCCCATCCGATCTGGTGTTCAAACTCGAAGTCTGCCACGTTGCGCAGCCCCCGCACGATCACACTCGCTTCGATCTGGCGGGCGCATGCGATGGTCAATCCAGCATAGGTGGTGACCGTCACGTTGGCCAAATGGGCGACTGCCTCTTGCGCCAGCTCCATCCGTTCGTCTGTGTCGAAGAGCAACTTCTTTGGCGGCGCGTCATAGATTGCCAGCACGACTTCATCGAACACGGCACTGGCGCGGCTGGCAATGTCGATGTGGCCGCTGTGGATGGGGTCGAAGGTGCCGGGATAAAGTGCCCGTGTCATACGTCTTGCCCTTTCGGCTCGCCGGCGTTCCACCGGTCCGGGTTTCTCATTGGATTGCAACGCGCTCGTCATCCGGCAAGAATTGCATAAAGACCTGATTGCCCAGCATCAACCCGCGCGGCGTCAGCCGCACCCGCCGGTCTCCGACTTCCAGCAACCCCTGCGCCTCAAGCCGGGCGAGTTCAACTGGGAAAACCTCCTGCATCTTCATCCCGTGCAGCGCTTGGAAGTCGGCAAAGGACACACCTTCATCCACCAGACGCAGCCCCAGCATCATCGTCTCGCCCATGTCCAGCCGCGGGTCGATCGCTTCGTTGTCGACCTCGACCGATTGGCCAGATTGGATTCGCCGGATGTAGCCGCGCGGCGCCTTGCGATTGCCCCAGCGTTGAACCGTTGGATTCCCGTTCGCGGCGCTCTCGCGCAAATGGCTATGGGCGCCCGGACCGATCCCCAGATATTCGCCATTGCGCCAGTAGAGGAGATTGTGCTGGCTTGCCAATGGCGTGATTGGACGCGCGTTTGCTGGCACAGCTCTATGCCAGTTTGACACTTCGTATTGGAGATAGCCAGCGTCTGCAAGGCGGGCTATGGCGATCTCATACAGGAGCGCAGCCTGGTCTTCGTCTGGTTCGGCGACCTCACCGCTTTCCACCCAGTGGAAAAGTGGCGTATTTTTCTCCACAATCAGGCTATAGAGGCTGAGATGTTCGGGCGCCAACTTCAGCGCGAGATCCAGTGTGGCCTGCCATCCATCCACGGTTTGGCCGGGCAGACCAAAAATGAAGTCGAGATTGAGATTGTCAAAACCAGCCGCGCGTGCGATCTCATATGCACGCAGGACATCTTGCACACCATGGATGCGCCCTAAAAAGAGGAGTTCCTCCGGTTGAAAGCTCTGTACGCCCATGCTTAGGCGATTGACGCCAAGGCTGCGCAGAAGGGCAAATTTCGCCTGGTCAACGGTGCCGGGATTGGCTTCGCTTGTGATCTCGGCGGAAGGGTCGATGTGGAAATTTCCATGAATCGCGGCCATCAGACGTTCGAGCAGCGCGTCATCCAAGACGGTGGGCGTGCCGCCGCCGATGAAGACCGACGTGACCGTGCGGCGAGAAAGTGGCTGACGCCAGCGCGCCATCTCAGCGCACAACGCATCCACCATGGAGGTGTGCAGATCGCCCAGGCCCGCATAGGTATTGAAGTCGCAATAGGGGCACTTTTTTTCGCAAAAGGGGACGTGTATATAAAGCCCAAACGGTATGTCACCAAGTGGAGCGAGGGTAAGCAGTTAGCCGAGATTGCGGATGCCGAGATGTCGATGTTCAACGATTCTCCAGGCGGAAGCCATGGCCGCGTACGGTCACGATGTAGCGGAATTCCTCATCGCACTCGGCCACGCGTTCGCGTAATCGACGGACCAGTGCATCGATGGCTTGCTCGCTGACGCCCTCGCCGCTCGTCTCTGGCCAGACCGCGCTGATGATCTGCTCGCGGGTGATCACGCCGCCGCCAGAATCCCACAGCGCCTCTAGCAGACGGTATTGGTGAAGGCTGAGCGGCGGGTCGATCAAGGCGCTGTTCAGCCACACCTGGCGCGTCTCTTTGTCCAGGCGCAGGCCGCTGTTGGCGTTGTCAAAGGTGAGCGGCGCCGTCGCCCCGGCATCGACAAAGGCCAACTTGAAGCGCAATGCGATCTGGATTTCGTCGCCGTCTTTTAGCGCTACTTCGCCGCGTACTTCCTGTCCATTGACATGGGTGCCATTCTTGCTGCTCTGGTCCTCGAGGAAGTAGCTTTCGCCGCGCCAGGTGACGCGGGCATGGTAACGGCTGACTTGGCGGTCAGGTAGGGAGATATCGCACTCCTCGCTGCGACCAATCGTCAGGGTGCTTGCGCGATCCAGTGGCCAGCGACGCCCAGCCTCCGCACCGCGTTGCAAAACGAGCATTGCGCTCTCGCGCTGTTTGCCCGTAACATTTTCAGCGCCGGAATCCGTATCGATCAACGGCAGTTCTTCTGTGGAATCAATAGCCATACTGCTCCTTCACATACCAGCTTTGTTCTGCCCATGACGAGGCGTGGAATGAAGGCTTGGCCTCGGACCCAGATTGCTCTTTGGCTTACATCCTGGATTTCTGGTGGGTTTGACAAGCCTACTGGGACGACGCATAATTTTTGCGCTTCTGGGTGCGTTTGCCTCTGATTTTGCAGGTCAACGACGGTGCCATTATACCAAAAATGCACTGTGACAGAAATGCGCCCCAGTTTGCGGAATGCTGGGGCATCGGCTCTGAGGCCTGCGTACTTGCGCGGATGGACCTCTTTCGATGATGATAGACTGACCATGCAATCCGTACTAGAACCCGGCGCTCTGTTGCGCAATCGATATGAGATTCTCGAGCTGGTTGGCCACGGCGGGATGGGCGCCGTCTACAAGGCCAATGACCGCCGGCTGGAGGGGCGTATCTGCGCGGTCAAAGAGGTCTTGCCAGCTCTTTCAGAAAATGCCACCTCAGAGCAGGAGCTGGAGCAGGTTGCGGAACAGTTTCGCACCGAGGCCAGCATTCTGTCGCGACTCGATCACCCGAATTTGCCCAAAGTCTCCGACTATTTTTCCAACGGCAGTCGCGAATATCTGGTGATGGATTTTGTCTCTGGCCGCGACCTTCAGGAGATCCTGCGCGAGGCGCAGCAGCGGGGTGAATTCCTCGAGGAGGAGCTGGTTCTGACCTGGGCAAACCAGCTATTGGATGCGTTGGGGTATTTGCACAGCCACGACCCGCCGGTCCTGCATCGAGATATCAAACCCAGCAACATCAAAGTCACGGCTCGCGGTGTGATCAAATTGGTCGATTTTGGCCTGGTCAAGGTCTTGCAGCCCGATGACAGTCGAACCGTGACGGTGGTCCAGGGGCGGGGCACGGTTGCCTACACACCCCTCGAGCAATATGGCGGCGACACTGGCTTTACCGATGCCCGCAGCGACATTTACGCCTTTGGCGCCACCCTGTACAATCTGCTGGCCGGTACACCACCGGTGGACGCCAAAGAACGTTTTCTTCGTCCTGGTTGTCTGGTTTCACTACGGCAGATCAACCCGGCAATCTCCGCGCGCTGCGAACGGGCCATCTTTCAGGCGCTGGCCATGCACCCCAACGAACGACCCGCCAACGCGGAAGAGTTGCGAACATTGCTCTTCGGGTCCGCGCCTCTGCCCACGCCGACTGAAGCAGCCAGACTGCCCGCTCGACAGCCTGGCTGGGAAGATGTCTTCCGTCAGAATCGACGCCTCATTTTTGCGCGGCTGGCTTGCTGATGATTGCCCTGGTGATCAGCCTCATCGGCTGGCCGCCTCCGTAGGCTTCGGCTGCCCGACCAACTCATCAAAATTTTGGCCGATGAGAGTACACCCGGCAAGCCCGCGCCGGGATGCGTGCCTGCACCCACGAAATAGAGATTCTCGATATCCTCGGATCGATTGTGTGGCCGAAACCAGGCCGACTGGGTCAACACTGGCTGCACAGAGAAGGCCGACCCCAGGTAGCTGTTCAACTCGCCCTCAAAGTGCAGCGGGTCGATGGTGTGCTCGGCCACGATGTTCGCCTGAAGATCTGGCAGATAGTTCTCCTCCAGGAATTGCATGATCGCATCGCGATAGGGACGAGCCATGGTCGTCCAGTCGATGTCCGCGCCCAGGTGCGGCACGGGAGAGAGGACATAGAAGGCTTCGTGACCCTCCGGCGCCATCGATGGATCGGTGATCGTCGGCATGTGCAGATAGAGCGAGAAATCCTCGGGCAAATGCTTGTTGCGGAAAATGTCGCGCAGAAGCTCCTTGTAGCGCTCGCTCAGGATGATGTTGTGGTGGGCGAGTTCGGTATCGTTGTAGCGTTTCTTCGTGCCAAAATAGATGACAAACAGCGACATGCTGTACTTCAGATTTTTGATGCGCCGGTCGGTGTTGACATGACGAAATTCGGCCGGCACCATGTTAAGGTAGGTCCACGCCACATCCGCATTGGAGACCACGATGTCGGCATTGTGAACCGAACCATCTGGCAGACTCACACCGGTTGCCCGTCCATTTTCCACCTGAATCTGGTCTACGGGGGTGCTCAGATGCACGGTGACGCCCAGCTCTCCCAACAGTTTTCCAAACGCCTCGACGATGGCGCCGGTCCCGCCCAGCGCATAGTGGATGCCCCACTCGCGCTCCATGTAGTGGATCAGCACGTAGAGTGAGGCCGCGTCCAGCGGGTTGCCGCCGATCAGCAGCGGGTGAAACGAAAAACAGCGACGCAGAAACTCGTCTTTCACAAACTTGGACACATAGCCATAGACGCTGCGATAGGACTGAAGCCGAATCAGGTCGGGCGCCACTTTGAGCATATCGGCGGCGTTCAAAAAGGGTTTGTCGATGAGCGACCCATCCCGTGTCGAAGATATCCTTGGTCGTATCCATGAAGCGGGTGTAGCCGTCGCGGTCGGCGGGATTCCACTGCCCGATCTGGTCGAGAATGAACTCGTGGTCCCCGTTGTAGCTGAAGTGACGGCCCTGATGGTCGAAGATGCGATAAAACGGGTCGCACGGAACCAACTGGAAGTAATCTTCCCGCCTGCGGCCGGCTGCCTCCCAAATTTCGTCGAAAAGGAAGGGGGCTGTGATCACGGTCGGCCCGCCATCAAATTTGAAACCGTCGATCTCATAGGTGTAGGCGCGACCGCCCAGCTTGTCACGCTTTTCGAATAGCTCGACCGCATAGCCCTTGATCGCCAGCCGCGCCGCAGCCGCCAATCCGCCAAATCCACTCCCAATCACGATTGCCTTGTTGTTCATGCCTCAGCTCCCACTTGAGCCTTGAGCGTTGCCCGGTGTCGAGGCACGCCGATGAAAAGAGACAGCACCACGACGATAGCCAGGCCGCCTGCAAGCGCTGCAATGGTCGAGTTGTCGCTGTGCTTGACCATGATGCCAGCCAGCGCCCAACCAATCACGAGCACGTAGGCGATATCCCCGCGCAGGAGGCTGAAGCCCAACCCAACCACCGCCGCGATTAGCAGCATGATCACGGCCCAGCTCTGTGGCGAAATGCCCCAACCGCTCCAGCCCAGATAGTCGAGCAGGGAGGTGGCATTGGCGATAGTAGCCACGGTGATCCAACCTAGATAGAGGCTGAATGGCACGCGCACCAGCCATTTTTCTGCGGTCGAGACCACGCTCTGCCCGGTGCCCAGGCGTTGGTAGATGACGATCAACGAGATGAGCAACAGCAACATGACAGCCAGTGTTGCGGGGAAGACCTCGTAGTGCCAGAGGAAGATCCACACGATGTTGGCAAGCGCGCTCAAAACATACACGTACCCGATGCTTTGCAGCCGCGGGTTCTTGCGCTGGGATGGCAGCGCCTGGAAGACAGAATAGGCGATCATGCCGATGTAGATCAGCCCCCAGATCGAGAAGACGTAGCCAGCGGGAACGAAGAACACATCGAAGCGATCCGAGATATCGCCGGTCTGTTGGCCGTTGATGGGCAGCGCGTTGGCCAGCCCATTGACCACAATGGTCGAAACCGTCGCTACGACCACCAGAACCTGCCTGATCAGATCCTGGCTGCTCGGGCGCTGCTCGACGCTTTCGGTTGAAAATATGTCAGTTGACATCATCACTCTGTCCTTTGCGATTTGTTTGTAATAGTTTTGTCTAACTTTTGCACACATCATAATCCAAGTGACCCATCACTTCGGTAAGAATTCTCCATTCTGTTCGCCGGACAAACATCAGTTCGCTGCCTGAGTCCACATTGAATGCATCGGAGAGACGTGGCAAAATAGAGCAGCACCACAGAACTTGAGATGAAGGTGTGATATTGATCGACTGTCTTGCGTGGATCCATACGCATCGCCAAATACGAGAGCGTCAACTCTCACTGAACACCCCAAGAGCGTCCAAGATTTACCATCTGTCAGCGCCATAACTCAGCGACAGAATCATGTAGTCAAACATCCAGAAGGAGACTGTTCATGCGAAACATGCAGAAGAAACGTTGGACCCTTGCAGTCATCGTGCTTGTCGGCGTGATGGTATTGTCTGCCTGCGCCCTGCGCGACTGCTGCGCCAGCCGAGCCGGCTGAGCCAGCAGCCACGGAAGCCCCGGCTGAAGCCGAGGCAGCACCGGCCGAAGAGGTCGCGACGCTGACGATCTGGGCAGACAATACACGCGCCCCTCTTCTTGAATCCCTTGGCGCCGAATTCAAGGAAGAGTACGGCATCGACATCGTCGTCTCCGAGAAGGCATTCAACGACATCCGCGATGACTTCAAGGTGGCCGCGCCGGTCGGCGAAGGACCGGACATCATCATCGGTGCGCATGACTGGCTGGGTGAGCTGGTCGAGAATGGCCTGGTTGCCGAGATCGACCTGGGCGCAAACGCAGACCAATTCTTGCCCGCCGCCGTCCAGGCCTTCACCTATGACGGCGGTCTTTATGGCCTGCCCTACAGCACCGAAAACCTGGCCTTTGTCTACAATCCAGAGATGGTGACCGAAGTTCCCACGACCTGGGACGAGGTCGAAGCGCTCGCCGCTCAGCTAGAGGCCGACGGCGTGGTGAAGCAGGGCTTTATCCGTCAGGAGGGGGATCCTTACCATTTCTTCCCCATCCAGACAGCCTTTGGCGGCTATGTCTTTGGCCTGGATGAGACCGGGTACAGCCCAGAAGATGTGGGCATCGACAGTGAAGGTTCGCTGGCGGCCATCGCCTGGCTGGACAAAATGTACAAAGACGGTCACCTGCTCGCCGGGTCGGCCGTGGACTATGACATCATGCACGCTGCCTTCGAGGCTGGCGATGCCGCGATGATGATCACCGGCCCGTGGGCGCTGCCACGCATCCGCGAGTCTGGCACTCCGTTTGCTGTCACCACGATCCCCGGTCAGAACCAGGATGCACAGCCCTTCTTGGGCGTGCAGGGTTTCATGGTCAACTCCTTCAGCGAAGATCCGCTGCTGGCCCAAGCGTTTTTGCAAGAGTTCGTAGCCCAACAGGATACCATGCAGGAGATTTTCACTGCCGACCCGCGACCGTCGGCCTATGTGCCCGTGCGCGATGGCATCGAAGATCCTGAGCTGGCCGCGTTTGCAGATGCTGGCGCCAACGGCCTTGCCATGCCCGCCATCCCAGAGATGTCCGCAGTTT
This sequence comes from Caldilineaceae bacterium, assembly GCA_012032975.1. The sequence goes on from JAAUPU010000025.1 coordinate 8,503, forward strand.
GGTCTTCCTGGGACAACGCGATCAAGCTGGTCAGCCAGCAAAACGAAGAGCCGGAAACGGCATTCACCGACGCAGCCGAGCAGATTCGGGCTGCCATAGCGGGCGAATAGTGGCTTCTGCCAATCAAGCCGAATTAGAGGGCGCTCGCGCGCCCTCTAATTCTACCTCCTCCACGATTGCTTCCTGGCTCTTCCGCCTTGCCGGTCTTGCCCTGGTCGACGCAGTCGCAATCTATCTTGTCTACAACATGTTCAATGATGGCATCTGGCTCCTGGGCGCTGTCATTGGGACCGTAACCATTCTGATCAACGTGATCTTTCTGCGCGAAGATCTCTTTCCCTTGCGCTGGATCTCGCCTGGCCTTGCGTTGTTGATCGTGATGGTGCTCTACCCGATCTTCTCGACCATTTACACCTCGTTCACCAACTTTGGCGATGGCCACTTGTTGACCAAACCGGTTGCCATTCGCCAGCTCGAGAAGGTGACCTACCTGGAGGAGGGGGCTTCGAGCTACGTCTGGACCGCCTACGTCGGCCGTCCGGTGATTACCTCTTGTGGCTGGAAGAGACCGAGAGTGGTGAGACACTGCTTGTACGCGTCGGCGAGGAGCCAACCCCTGTTGAGGGGTCGCCGCCCGATTCTATCGAAGGCTATCGTCGGCTCAACAACATTGAGCGCCTCCAACACACCGCCGCACTTGTCGGCATGGAATTTGGCATCGCGCCCGATGCCTTCCGGGTGAGCGATAAACAGCTCGGTCAGGCCGCCAAGTTTCAGCAGCTCTATGTCTACGAACCTGAAACCGACGTCATGGTCGACCAGGCCACCGGGGTGGAATACACGCCGGTCGAGGGCACCTTCACCGCGCCCGACGGCAGCACCCTGCGGCCAGGTTTTCGGGTTGTGATCGGCGCCGACAATTTTGTGCGCCTCTTCACCAGCCCCTCGTTGCGCGGCCCCTTTGTCCTTGTCTTCATCTGGACGGTGGTCTTTGCCGCGCTCAGTGTGTTGCTTACCTTTGTGATGGGGCTGACGCTGGCTGTCATCTTCGATGTGCCCGAAATGCCCATGCGCGGCCTCTTGCGCTCGCTCCTGCTCATCCCGTACGCGATTCCGGCCTTCATCAGCGTGCCGATCTGGGTGGGGCTTTTTAATCCCCAATATGGCGCGGTCAGCGTCTGGATGACCAACGTCTTTGGCTCGTCGCCGCCCTGGTTTTCGGACCCAATCTGGTCCAAAATCGGCATCCTCTCCATCCAGCTTTGGCTTGGCTTTCCCTATATGTTCGTGATCGCAACCGGTGCGTTGCAGGCGTTGCCAACCGATATCTACGAAGCCGCCGACATTGACGGCGCCAGTGCATGGCATAAGTTCAAGAGCATGACTTTACCGCTCCTCATGATCACAATGGGTCCGCTGCTGGTGGCATCGTTTGCCTTCAACTTCAACAATTTTGTCGTGATCGAGCTTTTCAACGAGGGGGGGCCGCCCATGAGCGGCACCTCTACGCCGGTGGGCTGGACCGACATCCTGGTCACCTACACCTATCGAATCGCTTTTAGCAGCGGACGCGGCGCGGATCTGGGCTATGCGTCGGCTATTACCGTGGTGATCTTTGCGATCCTTGTGGTGATCACCTTCTTCCAGTTCCGCTATACCGACATGTTGGAGGAGGCATCTGAAAATGTCTAGAGCAAATGTCTAGCGGCGCGCTGACTTCATCGGTTGGTTCCATGCGACGGCAGCGTCGCTGGGCGCTGGCCTTGCGTATTGCGTTGGCGATCGTTGTCTTGTTCTATGCGCTCTTTCCTGTGGTTTGGATCTTCTCGGCCTCCATCAATCCAAGCAACTCGTTGGTCAATCAGCGGCTGATCCCGGAGAGCGCGACCTTTAGCAACTACACAGCTCTTCTGCAGAGCCAGATGTTTCCCCTATCGAACGTGGATGCGAAACTCGCTCATGTTGGCCACCTTGACCACCGCGATTGGCGTCGTGTTGACTGCTATGGCCGCCTATTCGTTTTCGCGTTTTCGCTTCCGGGCGCGTCGCTCGCTGTTGCAGACGATCTTGCTGATCCAGGTCTTCCCGAATTTTCTCAACATGGTGGCGCTCTTTGTGATCCTGCAACAACTGGGCGTCTTCATTCCGTGGCTCGGTCTGAACACCCATGGCGGGCTGCTCTTGATCTACCTGGGCGGCGTGATGGGGGTCAACACCTGGCTGGCCAAGGGCTACTTCGACGCCATCCCGCGTGACCTGGAGACGGTGGTGCTCAAGGCCATCGCCCGCGACCCGGCGCTGCGCTACCAGACCGCCACGGAGTTCGCGGCCGATCTGCGGCGGTTCACCGAGGACCGGCCCATCCAGGTCGATCTGAGCCAGAGGAACCCCCGGGCCATCAGCGGCGACACGGTGGAGACCGACGACCTCGTTTCCATCGAGAACATCAACGGCACCATTTACGACGATACGCTGATCGGCAGCGGCGGGGGCAATGTCCTCGACGGGTTCGCGGGTGACGACGTCGATCCCTCGGGGGGCGCCGGGCAACGATTGTGCTGATCGGCAACCGCGGCGACGACACGCTGAACGGCGGCCCCGGCAACGACACTCTG
>JAAUPU010000571.1 GCA_012032975.1 Caldilineaceae bacterium
CGACGTGGCGGCCAGCGGCGGCTATTATATCGCCACGCCGGGGCGCAAGATCGTGGCCCAAAGCGCCACCCTCACCGGCAGCATTGGCGTGATTACCGCCAAGGCAGTCACGCAAGGCGCGCTCGCCAAAGTCGCCGCGCACCGGGAATCCATCCGCATGGGCGCCAATGCCGACCTCTACGACGGTGACCAACCGTGGAGCGACGGTCAGCGCGCCCTCGTGCGTGGGGAAATCGAACGCATCTACGCCCTCTTCACCGACCGTGTAGCCGAAGGCCGCCAGATCGAACGCGGACAGTTGGAAGCGCTCTGCAATGGGCGGGTCTGGAGCGGGCGACAGGCATTGGAGAATGGGCTGGTCGATGCGCTGGGTGATTTCCACGTTGCCGTGGATCTGGCCTGCGAGGCCGCGGGTCTGCCTGCTGATGGCAGCGTACGCGCCGATGCCGTCGCACAGCCCAAAGGCTATTCGGTCGCCACGGCTGCACAGCCGCCCGAAAGCTGGCTCGATCCAGGCGGTTTGCGCGAGTCGATGCGCTGGATAGGTGCGCTAGCAATTGGCGATTGGGAGAGGATTTTGGGTGGCGAACGCATCTGGCTGATCGCCGATGGGCTGCCCAAAATCTGAACGTTTCTCTGCTGTTCGACAGGATGATATAGAAATCATCGACCGCTGATTCAGGCGGCAAATTCGTGTGGATCAGCGTCCATCTGCGGTTGAGGCGAATCCAAAACAAAAAGCAGCCACGAAGGGATACGGAGTAGCACGAAATCTTGACCTGTTCTTCGTGTACCTTTGTGTGACTCGGTGGACACCTATTTTCCTGCTGTGGCCTAAAGCCTAATCCTTCAAGGAGCAATCTATGCAATTCGATGTCCAGGCAATCCGGCGTCAATTCCCCGCACTGAGCGAAAGCTACAACGGCAAGCCAGCGATTTTCTTCGACAACCCGGGCGGCACCCAGGTTCCCCAACGTGTGATCGATGCCATGACCGACTACCTGATTCGCCGCAACGCCAACACCCACGGCGCGTTCGAGACCAGCCGACGCAGCGATCGAGTGATCGACAATGCACGGCAAGCCGCGGCCGACCTCTTGGGCGCTGACCGCGACGAAGTCGTATTCGGGGCCAACATGACCAGCCTCGCCTTTCACCTCAGCCGTTCACTGGCACGCGAATTCGGTCCTGGCGACGAAGTGGTCGTCACCCGTCTGGACCACGACGCCAACATCATGCCGTGGGTGACAATGGCAGAGGAGAGAGGCGCCACGGTCAAATGGGTGGATGTGGACCTGGAGAGTTGCACACTGGACATGCTCGACATGCAGGGGCAGATTACGCCGCAAACAAAACTGGTGGCGGTCGGCTACGCCAGCAACGCCAGCGGCACGATCAACGATGTCAGGCAGATTGTGCAATGGGCCAGGCAAGTGGGCGCCTATTCCTTCATCGACGCGGTGCAGTACGCGCCGCACGGCTTGATCGATGTCAAAGAAGTCGGCTGCGACTTCCTGGCCTGCAGCGCGTATAAGTTCTTCGGCCCGCATGTGGGCATTCTGTATGGCAAACGGGAGCATCTGAACCGGCTGCGCGCCTATCGAGTGCGGCCATCCAGCGATGCGCCGCCGGAGAAGTGGGAGACCGGAACTCTGAATCACGAAGGATTGGCAGGTGTGGCCGCTGCCATCGATTACCTGGCCGATGTGGGCGCGACCTATGGCGCGGTCGCGGCGGGGGCCGGTCAGCGGGAAAAGCTGCGCGCCGCCTGGGCCGTGCTGGGCGACTACGAACAACTGCTGATCGAGCGGCTGGTCGTGGGCCTGGAAGTGATCCCAAATGTGCGCATCTATGGCATCACCCAACGCGCGGATTGGCGGCGCCGCGTGGCCACCGTGTCGATCCGCAAGGAGGGCGTCACCCCGCTGCAGATGGCGACTGCGCTTGCTGCTGAAAACATCTTTGTGTGGGATGGCAACTTCTATGCGCTGGCGCTCTGTGAACGGCTTGGCGTAGAGCCAAGCGGGGGCCTGCTCCGCATCGGCTTGGCCCACTACAACACGCTGGAGGAGATCGACCGACTGCTAACCGCTATCGACCGGCTGTAAGCGAAAACTGGAGATTGGAGATCAGGCACTCACCCGCAGCCAACAAATCACCAATCTCCAGCCCCCAATCTCCAGTCTCCAGTCTCCCAATCTCCAACCTCCTGTACATTCTGTTTCACCTTCCGACGAGATCCCCAACGATCCTTCCCATCTATAGATCACCCAGTTCCTTACGAAAAAGTTAAGATCGTATACCTTACGCATATACTAAGGATGCAAAGGGTAGAGTAGAGAATCGATTACCCATGTAGGCTATGGTCGCACATTCACGCCGTCGCGCCAATCCCAGACGGTCAACCACGCCCGCACATGGAGACTGCTCTTATGCACCAGCGCTGCCAGGCGAAAGCCTCTTCTCCCCGCGTCGTTATCCTCGCGCTCTTGATCGTCCTCTGCTCGGTGGCCCTTCCCTCCCTTCACATCCACTCAGTCGCCAAGAGCGAGCTAATCAATGAGCGCCACGTCGTCTATCTGCCCTTGCTGCTGCAAGGATCCCCCTCAGTTCCACAGGCCATACTCCCGCCTTCCTGTAGCCTAAACGACGAGGAAAAGGCGCTGGAAACGCTATTTCTCAGCGATCCAAACCAGAAGCGCCAGACTGTTCGCTGTGACTTGACCTTGAGCGCCGTTGCCAGAGGACGCGCCCAGGATATGGCAGAGCGCGATTACTTTGGCCACATCAACCCGGATGGAATCGGGCCTAATTATCTGGTTCGGCAAGAGGGCTATCCGCTGCCAAGCTATTACAGCCGGGCGTTGGACGGCAACAACATCGAATCGATCGGCGCTGGTTTTGTCGAGGCAGCGGAGCTTTGGGAGAAATGGAAAGGCTCGCCCGGCCATCGAGAGCATGTGCTTGGACTGCAAAATTTCTACCGTACGCAGATCGAGTATGGCATTGGGTATGCCACAGACGATGCAAGCACCTATCGCAGATATTGGGTGCTGATCACCGCCAAACGCGAGCCATAGGCAACCGCAAAGGGCGCCGGTTGCCTAGCCCGCATGACAAACAACTGACCTGTCTTCAACAGCTGTGAACCCGCGACCCTGGCGACCCCATTGACATTTCGCCAGATTTCCACGACACTCTCTGACGGGACCGTTCGAGCAGGAATGCCGCCATATTCAAAAAGTCCCCGGCACTTTGAAAGTGCCGGGGACTTTTGGGCCACAGTCAGCCTTAGGCCGGATAGACAATCGCCGTGTTGTAAGGAATGATCAACGGCGTCGGTCCATCATCGGGAAACCCTGCCGCCCACGCCTGGGGGTCGTAGGTGCGCTTGACAAAACAGGCGTAGTGGGCCGGAACCGCCGCTGCCAACCCCAGCTTGACCGCCATCTTGACCGAACCCTCGAAGAATGGAAATTCGCCCTCGCTTGGGTGGGTCGTCAGCAAGCCAATCTGCGGGCGCAGTTCGCGAATGGGCTGGATCAGTTCGTCGTATTCGGCAAAGGTGTTGATGGGATCGCCAGTGATGTAGAGCCGCACCGGGCCACTCTCCACCACATAGCCCAAGTGTTGCACATCGGGCGGCTTGATGC
>JAAUPU010000572.1 GCA_012032975.1 Caldilineaceae bacterium
ATGCCCGGCTCGATCCCTGCTCGCTCGATGGCTTCCTTGATCACAACTGCGGCCATGTCGTCAGGTCGAACGGTCTTCAAGCTGCCCCGCGGCGCTTTGCCCACGGCGGTGCGCACGGCGGAGACGATTACGGCATTTCTCATCGATGGTTCCTCCAAATGCTAAAAGCTAAATTCTGAGAACAGAATCGTCCACGAAGAATCGTCCACGGAAAGAGACGAAGGTTCACCAAGCAAGAGCGAACATTCGTCTCTCTGCGCGCCCTTTCGTGGATCGCAGTGTCAGTTGCGCAGCGGCTTGCCATTCTGCAACATGTGCCAGATGCGCGCCTGGGTTTTCTCTTCGCCCGTCAGGCTCAACAGCGCCTCGCGCTCCAGGTCGAGGAAATATTGCTCGTCCATCCACGCGGGTTCACTCAATTCCCCGCCGCAGAGGACACGTCCCAGTTCGTTGGCAATCTTGGCGTCATGTTTGCTGATGAAGCCGCCCTCGCGCAGCGAATAGACCTCGATGCGCACGCTGGCCAACAGATCGCGACCCGCCGCGTAGACACTCTTCTTCACCGAAGGCGGCGTGTAACCCGCCTCCACCCGGCCGATCACCTCCCGTTTGGCTTCGGCCAGCAGATGCTCGCGGTTCATGATGATGCGGTCCGTTGGAGCGAGAAAGCCCATGTCGCGCGCCTCCGCGGCAGATGTGGAGACCTTGGCAAAGCCGATGGTCTCGAAGACCTGGCGCAGATAGGGCATCGCGTTGACATTGGTCGCGTGCATGTGGGGGCTGACATGGCGGCGCACCATTTCCTTGCAGCCACCCCAACCGGGGATGATGCCGACGCCCACTTCCACCAATCCCATGTACGTTTCGGCGTGGGCCAGGATGCGGTCGGCGGCCAGGCAGACCTCGACCCCGCCGCCCAACACACGTTGGAAAGGCGCAGCGACCACCGGTTTCGGCGCTTGCCGCAAGTTCAGCAGCATAGTCTGACCCACCGCGACCGCTTGCTCCAGTTCTTTCCATTGCCCAGACTGCGCCATGATGCCAAAGGCCAGCAGGTTGGCGCCCACGCTGAAATTCTGCCCTTCGTTGGCGATGACCAATCCAGTTGCATCGCCATACAAACGTTCCAGTGCCTCGCCCATCACCTGGAAGATGCCATCGTCCAGCGCATTCATCTTGCTGTGAAATTCCAGCAACATGACGCCGTCCCCCATGTGGGTCAGGGTGGCCGAGTCGTTGCCGGCCAGCGTGCGATGGCAGCGCTTGAGTTCGGGGATGCGCATGACCAACTCGCTCTCCTCGATGGGCAGCGGCGCTTTGCGTAGCGGGCTGTAGGCCATGCGGGTCATGCCGTGGTGCGTATAAAAGGAATCGTGGCCGGCCTCGACCATCTCGCGCACCCACGGCGCCACCGCGATGCCTTCCCCTTCCATGCGGTCGAGAGTGACAGCCACGCCCAACGCATCCCATGTCTCGAATGGACCCATCTCCCACGCAAAACCCCAGCGCACCGCGTGGTCGATATCGACGATGCTGTCTGCGATCTCAGGCACCCGCTTCGAGGCATAGGCCATCGTGCGCGCCAACGTGTGCCAGATCAATTCGCCGGCCGCGTCGTCGGCGCTGACCAGCGCGGTCAGCCGCTCCACCAGGGGCAGATCGCGCGCCTCGCCCACGCTGGACCACCGCGGCTTTTGCGGCGCAACATAGTCGATCTCGCCTTCTTCGGCAGCCGCCTGCAGGTCCAGCCCCCAGAAGCTCTTGGCGCCCGTCTCGTCTGTGACCGTCTTATAGAAGCCCTGGCCGCTCTTGCTGCCCAGCAGCTTGTTTTCAACCAGCGTTTCATCACGGCGCTGCTATATTCGCCGCGCAAGACATCGCGATCCTCGTCGTCGGGAATCATTCCATACAGATTCTCGCCGACCATGGCCATCACATCCACGCCCACCACATCGTTGAGGCGGAAAGTGGCCGTCCTGGGTCGTCCCAACAGCGGGCCGGTCAGCCGGTCCACCTCTTCGACGGTATAGCCGTTCTCGATGGCAAACTCCATGATGTCGCTCTGGATGAAGCTGATCATGCGGTTGGCGACGAAGTTGGGCGTATCCTTGCAGACCACGACGCCCTTGCCCAGCACATTTTCGGCAAAGGTGCGCATCCGCGCCACGATTTCCGGGTCTGTGTCCGGCGTGGGGATGATCTCCAACAAAGCCAGATAACGAGGCGGGTTGAAGAAGTGAGTGCCCAGGAAACGGCGTCTGAAGGCCGCGTCGCGGCCCTGGCTGATGATGTGAATGGGGATGCCCGATGTGTTGCTGGAGATGACCGCATGGGCCGGTGCAATGGCCTCGATGCGCGCCATCAACGCCTGCTTGGGGCCGGGTCGCTCGACGATCACTTCGATGATCCAGTCACTCATGGCCACCGCTGTATCGAAGTCATCTTCCAGATTGCCGAGGGTGATGCGGTTGGCTGTTTCTGCTGTGAAGAGATTGCTGGGCTTGGCCTTGACCATGCGCTCAAAACCCGCCTGCACCACACGATTGCGCACCTTGGGATGCTCCAACGACAGGCCGGCCGCTGCTTCTTCGGCGGTCAACTCGCTGGGGGCCATGTCCAGCAAGGTCGATGAGATGCCCGCATTGGCCAGATGTCCGGCAATCGCCGCGCCCATGGTGCCCGCGCCGATCACGGTTACATAGTTGATTCCGTAAGGCATAGATTGTCTGCTCCTTCGGACTTACGGTGAGAAATTTCGATTGGGTTAGCCCCTAGTCTCGCGCGGGCATGTTTTGAATCGGTTTTGAAGTCGTCCGATCTTCCATAAAAACAACTGCCCATCTTCGCCGGGGCAAAGATGGGCAGTTGCACGTCTGTACGCCCGGAGGGATTCGAACCCCCGACACCTAGTTCCGAAGACTAGTGCTCTATCCGCTGAGCTACGGGCGCATACAGTCGGATCATAGCATAGGCGAAAGCGCGCACCAAAAATCGTCAAACCGCGACCGCTTTTCGGTCTGTACGGCCTCTGCCGCAGGCGCTGGCGGGTTCGTCAGGGGTTGCGGCTGAGAAAGTCAGATGGTCAATTGGCAGCGCTGCTCTGGCGGAGAAAGGTGATGATCGCCAATAACTCGGCGTCGCCCAGATCGGGCCGGCCACCGCTGGGTGGCATGGGGATGCCGGTCTGGTTGTTGGGGTCGTCGGCGGGAATGCCGGCGCGCACCAGTGCAACGATCTCCTCGTCGCTACTGGTGGACCAGAGTTCCGAACTCACGAACGGAGCGCCAAGCCCGGACACGCCTTCGCCCTCCTGACCATGACAAGCTGCACAGCTTTGGAGATAGAGCTTTTGGCCGTCATAGGTCGCCAACGCTTCACCCTCGGCAACGGCAAGCGACAGCTTTGGCGCTGGCGATCCCGCGCTGGGCAAGGGCGACCGCCTGCTGGCCAAGCTGACGCCGGCACCGAATGACGAACGCCTGTTCGAAGCCCGGATGATCAAGAAAATCGCAGCATCGGCCAAACGCGCGCTTGGCGTTTTTCGCGCCGAAGGGTCAGGTGGGCGGCTTATCCCGGTGGATCGCAAGCAGGACGAAATGCTGATCGTTGATGCGGGGGATGCTGTCGATGGCGAACTGGTGGAGGTTGAA
>JAAUPU010000573.1 GCA_012032975.1 Caldilineaceae bacterium
GCGCGGGCGATGGCAACGCGCTGCTGCTGGCCGCCGCTCAACTGGTCGGGGCGGTGCAGCGCGCGGTCTGCCAGCCCGACTGCATCCAACATCGCGTTGACTCGCTCGCGGCGTTTGCTGCTGGCCACGCCATTGAGAAGCAGAGGCAACTCCACATTTTCATAGGCGTTGAGCACCGGCACCAGGGCAAAGAATTGGAAGATAAAGCCGATCTCCTCGCGACGCAGATCCGCGCGCTGGTTGGCGCTGAAGCGCGTGACATCGTGGCCGTTGATCTTGATCGCGCCGCTGTCGGGTCTATCCAGACAGCCCATCAACTGGAGAAGCGTGGTCTTGCCCGAACCGGATGGCCCGACCAGCGCGGTGAATTCACCCGGTTCGATTTCAAGGTCTACACCGGCCAGCGCGTGTGTCTCGATCTCGCCGATCTTGTATGATTTTACCGCATGCTCAACTTGGATGATCGCCATGTTTGGCTCCTTCTGAATTCAGGAAGTGTGAAGCGCTTCGGCCGGTTCCATGCGTCCCGCAAACCAAGCCGGATAGAGCGATGCCAACAGCGTAAAGGCCAGCGTCCAGATCGAGAGCGAGATGACCGCGCCAATGTCGGCCTTGGCATACATGGATGTACCCAAGGCAAAGTTGTCGACCGAGCTGCCGATATCGCCGATGAAGACGCCGACGTTGGAGAGATAGGCCACCGAGGCAGAGCCAATCACGATGCCGATGCCGATGCCGACCAGCCCGATGATCGCGGCTTCCAGCATGAACATCAGCATGATCTGGCGGCGTCTCATCCCCAGCGCGGCCAGAATGCCCATCTCGCGCACCCGTTCGAAGACAGCCATCAGCAACGTGTTGGCGATGATCACGGCGACGATGAGCAGGACAATGGCATACATAAAGGCATAAATCACCTGGCCTAACTCCAGCAGTTCCAGCAACACCGAGTTCAGGTCTTCCCAGGTAAGCGCCTCTGTGCCCGCTCTTTTCAGGGCGGAGGCGACCGCGTCCGCGTCTTCCTGATCGTAGAGCATGGCGACGACTGCGCTGGCGTGCCCATCGGTGCGCGTAAAGGCCTGCGCCTTGTCCAGCGACAGAAAGAGAGCGTTCTGGTCATAGCTGGGTATGCCGGTGGAAAAGAGGCCGCGCACGATAAAGGTGTCCTCATCCGGCTGGTCGTCGGCGTTGATGACCGAAAGGCTCACCCTTTGGCCGACGTCGATGCCAAGTTCGTCGGCTATGCGCCGGCCGATCAGGATGCCCTCGCGGTCGTCGGGCGTCAGATAGGCGCCTGACACGATTCCTTCCCGAATAGGCGCGTGGATGGCAGATGTGGCGTCAATTCCGAACAGTTTCATGCCTGTCGAGTCTTCTGAGGTGTTCAGGATGACGGTTGCCCAGAGCACCGGCGCGACCGCTTGCACCTCGGCCATGCCGCTGGCGGCTGCTGTCAATTCGTCGGGATCATCGAGAAGATCTTCCCATTTGATGCTGACCTTTTCCGGCTCATAGGAAGGGGATCGCAGCTGTACATGGCCCGTTTCCAGGCGAATGTTGTTTTGGAGTCCGTCGTCATATGCGCCGGCGATCATGCCGCTCATCACGATGGTGAGCGCCAAACCCAACGCGACAGCGAGCATGGTAAAAACGACCGGCGACGGTTGCGACCGAGGTCGCGATAGGCAATGATCCACAATCTACCAAAGGCCATGAGTTGACCCCCTTTCCGCCCTCGTGGTTTCGCAGCGCAAACATTTATACATGGTGCAATGCCTCCGCCGGCTCTTGGCGCGAGGCCTGCCATGCTGGATAGAGCGATGCCAGCGCCGCAATTAAGATGACTGCCACGCCCCGGCTGATGACGTCGGTCAGGTCAATACTCGGGTAGAGTCGGCTGCCCATCAATGCCGTCATCTCGCCCAAACTCGACATCGCGCTCATATCGATGCCCACCTGCGCAATCGCGCCCAGTAGAAGCAGGCTCAAGACACCCCCGATCAGCGCCCCAATCGCGCCGATCATTGAGCCTTCGAGCAAGAAGAGCAGCATCACCTGCCGACCCTTCATGCCCAGTGCGGCCAGGACGCCCATCTCGCGCGTGCGTTCAAAGACGGCCATCATCATCAGATTCAGGACGCCGATGGCGGCGATGAAAAGTACGATGAAGCCAAAGATGCTCGTGAATGCGGCCTTGGATTGCATGGTTTCGCGTATCTCGGGGCGCAGTGTTTCCCAGGAATCCACCTCGTAGCCGGGCAGTGCTGCGGCCAGCGCAGGGATCACGACCTGTTCCTGGCCCATGCTCTGGATGGTGATCGACACTTCGGTGGCCTGGTCTCGCAGGTTGTAGAGCGACTGCGCCTCTGCCAGCGTCATGAAGACCATGCCCTTTTCGGCCTCTTTCATGCCCAGATCATAGATCCCCACGATGGTCATGGTGCGTTGGCGCATGGTCTCGTGTTGGCTCTTGCCAAGCAACGTGACGCGATCCCCAACCCCGACCTTCATCAAGTCCGCCAGCCCCTGACCGATCAGGATCGCATCGCCATCGTCCGGCGCCAGATAGCGACCGGCGACAATGTTTTCGGCTTGCAGGCTGATCGCCGCTTCCACGTCTGGCTCGATCGCCGTGATGCTCACCGGAAATGCACCCTCCCGATTGCTGATCAGGCCGCCGGTGTTGATGCGTCCGGCCGCGGCCACGACCTCTGGCTGGCTGGTCGCGGCGGAGACAACCGCCTCTGTATCGACCAACGGCAGCAAGGGCAGGCGATGGGCCTTGGCCGCGTAGCCAGGCGAGTGGACCTGGATGTTGCCGCCGTAAAGCCGGACCGCGTTGCCAAACATGGCCTGGTCCGAGCCTTTGATAACGCCGTCGAAAAAGAGCAGCAGGATCAGACCCAACACGATGGCTGTCAGCGCGATCGCGGTGCGTCGCCAGTTGCGCCACATATTGCGCCAGGCCATCTTGAAGATTTTACCCATCGATTGCCTCCTTCACGTCCCGTGACGGCGCGCCCATGCCGGATTCCAGCAGGTCAAGCACGCCTTCAAATATCTCGATGACTTCCGGCATCTCGAAGAAAGGCTGCTCACCTTCCCAGCCAGGTCCGCGCGCTTCCGTGATTCGTTGGAACAGGTATTTGCCGAGTTTGGAGAAGGTGCTGTCAAAGACAAAGGCCGCGGTCGAAACGTCAACTTCCTCTCGGATGTCACCCTGCGTCTTGCCCAGCGTGATGAGTCGCACATAGAAATCCAGTGTGGCGGCTTGCATTTTTTCCTCAAACTCTTTGGGAAAATCGCCGCTATTGATCGCACGATAGCCGATCTGGAAGAGCTTGGGATACTCCAACTCGAATTCGATCCCGACCTGCGCCATCCAGCGCATATAGGCAAAGACGCCGACGTGCTGGGGGTCTGGATGGTCGAGGGACATGCGCTGGGATTTTAGCTGGGCGATCAGCTCAAACAAATAGTTGAAGAGATCGTCTTTGCCGTCAAAATATTGGTAAAAGCTCCCCTTGGCGATGCCAGCCCTGGCCACCATGCGCGAGATCGAGACGCTGGCATAGTCGTTGCTGGCGAATTCATCGATCGCCACCGAGAGGATCTGTTCGCGCTTGTCATCGGGCAGATTGAAAAACG
>JAAUPU010000574.1 GCA_012032975.1 Caldilineaceae bacterium
CCGGCGACGCCCTGGCCGTACTGCTGGTTGAAGCCGCCGGCTCCATCGTGAACGGCGAGGTTCTCGTACCAGGAGCTGCCGACGAGGTCCGGGTCCCCGTCGAGATCGACGTCGCCGACCAGCGATGCGATCACCGACTGGGCCGGCCGCGGCGCGAAGACGAGCCGCCTCGTTGATCCACACCCGCTCCAGTGCGTTGCCAGATTGAAAGGCCACCACCGTTTTGAGCGAATGGACCTCTTCGTGCTGTGGCTTGAGCGCATATAGCCCGATGGCTTTGTTGTGCAACTGCACGCCGGCGAAGTGGCCCTGGTCGTAGAAGTTGGCCGTCTTGGGTCGGTCCGGCGCGGCGCCCAATGTCCCCCAATGTTGCTCGTTGACCACGTAGCGTGTGTACATCATGCCCCAACCGCCCGGCTGATTGGGCCGCGCGTAGTGGAGCATCAGGTAATTGGACTGGTGCTCGATGTAGAAGCAATCGGTGCCGATGCCATAGGTTTTGCTGGCGCTCCCCAATGCATATTCGGGCGTAAAGTATGTCGTCAGGTCGAAGCCCTGATCCACGTTGGCCGTCTCGCGCACTTCATAGGGCATCATCGCACTCTGATGTTCGAGCCACGAAACGATGTAGTCGGGCATCTCCTGGGCGGTGAGTGCCAACTCCAGTTCAGCGACGTTGGCACTTTCGCCGCCATAGGGACCGGCTTCCAGCAACCATGACCACCCGGTCATCAACCAGAGCGCGTGGTGCAGCGCACCGTGGCCGGTGACCATATTGGGCCAGTAGGAGCGGCAGTGGGGGCCTGCATTCTGGCGCGTGGGACGGTGCATGTGTAATGCAAAATGGAGGCAGAAACGTTCGTACATCAGGCGAGCCTGCAACTTGATCGCGGGATCGCGCGTCAACAGCTGAATGTTGCTCAATGTGGCAAGGTCAACGCCGGAATAGACCGGACTGTTGTACTCGTGGGGCGCACCGGAGCGCACTGTAAACTTCACCCAACGTTGCCAGCGTGTGCGTCCCAGCTCCAGAAAGTACCCATCCTGAAGCCACTCTCCACCCACGATCAGCGCCTGAAGTGACATCAGATGAATGTTGGTATAGGTCGGTGCGACATCCAGCCGCTCCTCTTCGGCCAGGGCCAGCCGAACTCGCTCCCGGCAAAGCTCGACCAGCTTCTCCGGCAACTGTCGTTCGTGTAGCACCAAGATCGGCAGCAGCCCGCGCAACACAAATTGCACGGCGTTGAGGTCGGCGATCTCGGGGTCGTCAGCCAGCCAGAGCCAGTTGCCGACATAGGGATGGCCAGGCGACAGTTCCTGGGATTCCAGCACCGCGGCAACGATCTCTGCGGCCCTTGCCACGGACTCGGCGTCGCCTCGTTGCAGGAGTGCGCGTGCATAGGGCAATGACGCTGCCTGGCGGTAGGTGCGTTGCCCTGGCTCTTTGGCGGATGGCTGGCTGACTAGATGGCGGTCTGGGTCATAGTCTCGCTCGGCTGCTTCAATGCCGCGTTGGATCACAAGTTCGATCTGGTTTTGCATTTGGTCCCCTGTATTTCGAAGTTAAGGTTCGCCGTTGCAGAGCGGAGAGCCGACGCGTGCGGTTGTTTCACCCGCTGTGATCTGCCTTCTGACTCTCTGCAAAACTCCTTGCGCCTAGCCTGCTGCAAGCATCGCGTCCACCGCGTGGCGACAGAGCGCAAAGATGGTCAGGGTCGGATTGATGCCAGGGCAGGATGGAAACGCTGCGCCACCGAAGACATGGAGTCCGGGCGTATCGTGGACCTGCAGATCCCTTCCGAGGACCGAGGTTGCCGGATCGTCGCCCATGCGCGCGCCGCCCAGATCGTGGCAGGTGATCACGTTGGTTGAGCGCATCCCGTTCCACACCTCGCTTGCGCCCATCGCTCGCAGAGTCTCCATGCCCCAATCTTCCATGTGCGCGGCCATGCGTTGCTCGTTTGTTTGAAGATCGTGGGTCAGGCGCACGACGGGCAGACCCAGTCCGCTGCGCTCGCGCCGACGCGGCGAGAGGTCGAGATATGTGGTCGCATAGGAGAGCGTGTCCTGCTGGATGCCGATAAAGGCGATCGGCTGCCAATCGCGCAACGACTCTTTGTAGAGATGGCCCCACGCGGGCACACCCGGCCGGATCGTCTCCCTGCAGATACGCAGCGGGCCGGTCTGCATCTCTACGCCAGGCGATGCCCCACCCACGAAACCATGCGGGGCGCCGTCGAAATCGGCCGAGAGAAAGTCGTCGATCAGCACGCCCTGGCTGGCTGGGCCGGCATGACGGTTCCAGACTTCGCCGGGGAAATAGCCGCCCACAGCCGTGGACATCTTGGTCAGATAGTGCTTGCCAAGTTGACCTCGGTTGTTGCCCAGACCTGCCGGATGCCTGGCGTCTGCCGACAGGAAAAGCAGTCGGATATTCTCGAAGGTGTAGCTGCACAGTATGACTGTCCGTGCGCGCTGAGTCTGCACTTGACCGTTGGCGTCCAGGTATTCGACGCCATCGGCGTGGCCGTCGGCGTCGGTCAACACGCGAAGCACGCGGCAATGGGTGCGCAGATCCAGGTTCCCGGTGGCCAGGGCCTCTGGTATGTGGGAGAGACTCGGATCCCAGCGGTCACCCAGAGGTGCGCCAAAACCAGCCGACCAGGGGCTATACTCGGTGGCCGGTCGCCCATCAAAGGGGATGGAATTTTGGCCAACTGGCACGCTGTAGGGATGCAGCCCCATGGCGTGGGTGACCTGACGAAAACGTTCGCCCAGCTTGAAGGGGCGGAGCGACGGCATGGGCAACGGCTTGGAGCGAGGCAGGAAGGGATTCTCCGCGCCATCGCCGGCCACGCCGATCTCTTGTTCGATCTGCGTGTAATAAGGCTCCAGTTCGTCGTAGCCAACCGGCCAATCGGCCAGGGTTGCATGGCGCGGCAGGACGCCTTCGCCGTTACGTTCAACTATGTGCGAACGCATTCGAAAATGGTGGGGATGAAAGCGACGCAGCCATGCGCCGTAATGGGTGATGGAGCCGCCGACGCCGTTGACCATTCGCCCCATGCCGAAGGTGGCATCACCTTCCGGCGCCCTTCGTGCCGTCGCCAGCATGGCGCTTCCTGATTGTACTTGGGACCGAGACCGGCGCGACCGTAGTAGCTCTGGCCAAGTTCGTCGGGGGCGAAGTCATCGCCACGTCGCCACGGTCCAGCCTCGAAAGCCACTACCTTGAGACCGGCTTTGGTCAGCGTCGGCGCGATGATGCCGCCTACACGCCCAGCCCGACGAGGATGATATCCGCATCTGTCGCGGGCGGCGCAACACCGCGTTGGGGATCGAAGCCGGCAATCTCCTGAACGTTGTGGCCCGGCCGCGTCCTGTCGGCAAGCGAGCGCAACTCGCCCATTTTGCTCGCCGCTGCGTCGCCCATCTGCTCCTCGGCGGAATAGCTCGTCCAAACGCCTGGATAGCCCAGCAGCTTCCAGCCCGCCATGTTTCGGTTGCCGCCATAGATGGGATCGGCGAAGACCCCTTCGCGCAGGTGGCGCAGCAGAAGCTGAAAGAAATCGCGCTGGGGCGGCGTGCCGGTGTCCGCCAGCTCGCCCCGCTCCAGTTGGGCGAGCAGCGCGTCTTGATC
>JAAUPU010000575.1 GCA_012032975.1 Caldilineaceae bacterium
CTCTTTTGGCTGTCCTGACCTTTGGGGCCTACTCTGCGTTGGCATGGACCAGCCGCTGCCTACTCCCCGGACCGTTTGCACTCGTCAGCCAGTTGCCCTTCTTCAGCGGCAACCGTTACCCCAGTCGCTACAGCGTGATGTTGTTGATCGGCGTGGGGGTGCTGGCTGCCTATGGGCTGGCAAGTGCGCTGATGCGGTTGGCGCAGAGCAGGCGACCCACACAGTCGGCGTCAGCGGGAGAGTCGGCGCCGCAATGGATGGCCTGGCTCTTGGCGGCTGTGTGTGGCCTCTTTCTCTTCGAACACCTTTCGACGCCGCTGCCCCTCAATGACTTTCGCATCCCGCCGATCTACGATCGCCTGGCCGCGGTGGAGGGTGACTTTGCCGTGCTGGAGTTGCCAACCGGCTGGCGCAACGGTGCCCGCGTCCAGGGCATATCGGACGAGCTGATCATGATGCAGCAGTGGTACCAGACCCGCTATGGGCAGCACAGGCTCGGCGGCAACACGAGCCGCAACCCTGCCTACAAGTTCGACTATTTCATCCAGGCGCCGTTGATTGGCGACCTGATCGGCCTGATGAATGCCGACCGCGAGCATGTCGCGCCGGTGGTCGAGGCCGAACTCGGCGCACTGATCGCGGCGAATCGGCCCCGGGCCGCCGATGTGCTGGACCAGCTTGGCGTCGAATTTGTGGTGGTCCATGTGGAGGAGTCGCCGCCTGCGCTGTTGCGTTTCATCGATGCCGTGCTGCCGCTGGCGTTGGTCGAGGAATGGAAAGGTGACAATTGGCGTGGCGAAGCAAGTACGATTCGACTCTACCAAGTCGCGTCCTCCCAGCAGCCATCCACCAAGCAGCCGTCCACCAAGCAGATCGACATCCCATCGGAGGCAGGACGTTTGCACCTGGCCGAAGGCTGGTCGAGCCTGGCCTCGTCCGACGGTCATATCCGCTACGCCACGGCCAATCCGGCTGAGCTGATGCTCGACCTGCCGGAGAGGGGCGGTCTGCTGCAGATTGAACTCTTCGGCCCGGCGAGGGAAGCAGAGATTTTGCTGAACGGCGAGACGCTCGGCTCATTCGTCATTGATGACTCGCCGCAGGTTGTCGAGCTGGCTGTGCCGCCTGGCGTTGCCAACCAGCTCGTGGATCGACTCCGATTTGACTTCGGCGACGCGGTCACACCGGCCCACCTGACAGCCACGTCGCCTGATGAGCGAGGCTGGTCGATTGGCGCGACGGGCGCCTTTCTCGCCCCGGACGCGGCCCTGGTTGTCGCCAGCGCAGGTGAAGAAGTGGGCAATGATGCCCGCCTCTTCGTCAATGGCCGGGAGATCGCCGATGAGGGCAGAGGCTATCACCTGGTTGCGCTGGATGCGACTGGCGCGGTGTTGGATCGGACCCAATTCGACACGCTGGCCGCGCCGTCCGAGTCTGCAGCGATGGCCGCGTGGCTTGATGCCCTTCCCAACGGCGTGATCGTGGCCGGCGCGGTCGCGGATGAAGCCAGCTACAATTTGAGTCAAGACGCGGTCGATGCGTTGGCGCGGCTTGGCGTCGCCACCGATCTGCGTGGTCACTTTCGCTGGAGCCACGCGTTCGTGGGGGTGGTCGGCGCAGCGCCCGGCAGCGCGTTGGAAGCCAGCTCGCTGCTTCGGCCAGCCGTGGTCGCCGTCGGTGCGCCGGTGGATGCCGAATTCGTCAGCGGCGGCGTCGGTCGGATCGATTTCACGCCGGCGCAATCAGCGCCCGACTCATAGCCCACGTAGAGCAGAATCGATAGCCCACCGGTAGGCCCGCCGCGACACAACTCTCTTCCTCGCGCTGCTTCTTCTATCAGCTTCCAGGCTCCGTTGGACAGATTACCGCTGAAACTCGCGGAACCTTCGTGCAACTTGCACATTGATGTCGTTTCCACCAATTGCTACACTGGTCATCATCTCGACTGCCTTGCATCGGCCTCTATCGTACGCCGCAAAAGTGTACATATGATCCACGCTAGAACATGGGCCATTAAATGTCTGAAACTGTTACCGCGCCGCCCATGCTCGAAGCGCGCGGGTTGACCAAACGCTTTGGCGACCTGATCGCCAATGACCATATCGACCTGACCATCCAGGCTGGCGAGGTACACGCCATCCTGGGCGAAAATGGCGCGGGCAAGAGCACGCTGATGAAGCTGCTCTACGGCTTTTATCAGCAGGATGAGGGCGACATCCTGATCGACGGGAAAGTAGTCTCCATCGAATCGCCCCAGGATGGACGGCGCCTGGGTGTCGGTATGGTCTTCCAGAGCTTTACGCTGATCCCCGCGTTCACCGTGCTCGAAAACATCGCGCTCTTTCTGCCCGACCTGGGGCGGATTCTCAGCCGCCGCGAGCTGGCCAAACGGGTGAGCGAGGTTTCCGAACGCTATGGCCTCACGGTCGACCTCAATGCCCTGGTTCACGATCTGGCCATGGGCGAGCAGCAAAAGGTCGAGATTCTCAAGATTATTCTCAGCGGGGCCAAGGTGCTGATCTTCGACGAGCCGACCAGCGTGTTGGCTCCTCACGAGGTGGAGGGTCTCTTCAGGGTCTTTCGCAAACTTCAGGACGATCAGTTTGCGATCCTCTTTATCACCCACAAAATGCCCGAAGTGATGGCGGCGGCCAACCGGGTCACGGTCCTGCGCCGGGGCAAAGTCGTCGGCACACGTCCTTGCCCGGAAGTGGACGAGGCAGGATTGGTGACGATGATGCTCGGCGCGTCGCCGCCCGCACACGTCGAACGCACTGACCATCGGGTCGTCCACCAGGGCGCGCCGCTACTCGAACTGCGGAACGTCAGCGCGACCAACGCGCTGGGCGAAGCCGCACTCCACGATATCAGCCTGCGTATCTTGCCGGCGAAATCGTAGGTGTTGCCGGCGTGTCGGGCAATGGTCAAGAAGAGCTGGGCGAGGCCGCGCTGGGGCTGGCAAAGCTCACCGCCGGCCAGGTCTATCTGAACGGCCAGGACGCGGCCAAGTTGAGCGTCGCGGGCCGGCTTGGCATGGGGATCGGCTACATTCCCGCGGATCCACTGCGCGAGGGCGTGATCCCCACCATGAGCGTGGCCGAAAATATGATGCTGGGCGAGCAAGGACGCTATTCGGGTTCGGGCGGGCTATCGGTCAATTGGCAACAGGCGCGCAGCGATGCCGCTGAGTTTCTCGGCAATACCTTTGTCTCGTCCGCCCCGCGGCTGGATGTTCAAGCGGTGACGCTTTCCGGCGGCAACTTGCAGCGGGTCATCATTGCGCGGGAGATCGGGCGTACGCCCAAACTATTGATTGCCTACTATCCAGCGCGGGGGCTGGATGTCTCCAACACCGAAGCTGCGCATCGACTGTTGCTCCAGCATCAAGCACAAGGAATGGGCGGCGGATGATAGACCATCTGGATCGTCACGTCGGCGAACTGAATCCTGCCACCCGGCCTGAGCACGCGAAAGACCTCCGAGAACACCGCATCCTTGTCGGGGATCAGGTCGATCACGCCGTTCGAGATCACGACGTCGAACGACGCGTCCGCAAACGGCAGCGTCTCCACCTCGCCCTCGACGAACTCGACGTTCGTGGCTCCCATCTCGACTGCCGCCGCTCGTGCTTGTCGAGCATC